>DAOMPU010000244.1:0-4385 GCA_035444925.1 Terricaulis sp.
CATCCCAGATCGTGACTCCCTGCTCTTGCAGCCAGCGCACGTTGCTATCGCCGCGCAGGAACCAGAGCAGTTCGAGGACGATGCTTTTGAGGTGCACCTTCTTCGTCGTCAGCAGCGGGAAGCCGGCGCTGAGATCAAACCTCAGCTGCCGGCCGAAAATTCCGCGCGTGCCCGTGCCGGTGCGATCCCCACGGTCGATGCCGTTTTGGAGGATATCGTCCAGCAGGCCGAGATAAGCGAGGTCGGCGTCCGATGGGGGCATGTGGGCAGGTTCTGCGCTCATGCCCCCAATATGGGTCGACTCGCCGGTTTCCTCACCCCTCGGCGCTTAAGAGCTTGGCGCGGAACAGGTATCCGGCGATGCCGGCCCCAATCAGCGGCGCGATGATGAAGAGCCAGAGCTGCGCCAGCGCGGCGCCGCCGACGAACACGGCCGGGCCGAGCGAGCGGGCCGGATTCACCGACACGCCCGTCACCTGGATGCCGACGATGTGGATCACCACCAGCGTCAAGCCGATGGCCAGGCCCGCGAACTGGCTGGGCGCGCCCGCTTGGGTGACGCCAAGGATGCAGACGAGGAACAGCATGGTGGCCACGATCTCGAATACGAGGCCCGCCTGCAGGCTGTAGCCGCCGGGCGAGCCCGCTTCGTAGCCGTTTTGGCCGAGGCCGTTGGCGATGGTGTAGCCATCGGCGCCGCTGGCGATTACGTAGAGCACGCCCGCGCCGACGATGGCGCCGAGGCATTGCGCCACCCAATAGGTCAGCATTTCCTTGAGGCTCATGCGCCCCGCCGCCCACACGCCGAAGCTGACGGCCGGATTGACGTGGCAGCCCGAGATCGGCCCGATGCCATAGGCCATGGCCACGATGGCGAGGCCGAACGCGAACGCGATGCCGAGCTGGCCGACGATGTCGAAGCCCGCCAGCACCGCCGCGCCGCAGCCGAACAAGACAAGCGTGAACGTGCCGATGAATTCCGCGGTGAATTTCTTGGTCATGGCCGCCTCCCTGGAGGCTCAGGCTAGCGCGAGTCTTCCGCCGGCGGGCGGATGTTGCGCCCGGCGAACGTTCAAGGCGCCACGCAGCCGAAGCGGCGCCGCCACTCAAGCGGCACATGGATGCGCTGGGCCAGCTTGCCGTTCCAGTTTGGCTTGAGGCCGTAGGCGGTCAGCACCGCCACGATCTCGCGCCCGATCGCAACGCCCGCCGCATCGCCGCGCGCATTGGCGCCATAGCTGAGATAAACGCCCTGCCCTTCCACCGCGCGCTCGGTGTCTTGCGCATGGAAATAGGCGTAGCCGCGCACTTTAATACCGCGCCCCTCCACGGCTTCGAACTCATCGCCGATCTCGGCTTCGCCGCAATTGTTGCAGCAGGTGAAATCCTGGCGGCAGACGATGCCGGTGGTTTCCAATTCTTCGAACGCCTGGTCGAGCCGCTCGCAATCGGTGCGGCCGAACCAGCCGGCCTCGGCGGCGCGCTGCTCGCGCCAAAGGCGCTCCAAAGTCTCGGAAGCGAATTGGCGCAGCGCGTCGCCATCGCCCGCCTCCTCGCACATATCCTCGGCGTGCAGCCAAATCTGCTCACGGTCCCGGTAGCCGGCGCGCACCTGGGCGGTAAGCATGAGCAGGATGTCCTGCTTCAGGTCTTCGTCGTTCTCTTCGGCCACGCGCGTCCCTCCGAGGGATTTATAGCCATAGGATCGGGGCGCTTCCAACGCGGGCGCTGCGCGCCTATATTCGACTCGTTCGGGCTTGCCCGGACTATGGCGATAAACGCGCAGAGATAGGCGGATCGGACCCGGGTGCGATGCCCGGCGGCTCCACCAGCCTTCGCGCTTCGCGCTTCGGCTGGGCAAGCCAGCCTCGATCTTTCGAGGCGCGAAGGCTGTCCCGACGAAGCGGCGGAGGCGCGAAGTCGGACTTCATGGGGTCCGTGTTGAGGGGCCGAAATAGGATCGACGGACGTTGAAGGCTGCTGCTTTTGCTCGGGTGGTCCCGTTACAGGCCAAACAGCATAGTTGCCAATGACAACAACGCTGAGGAATTCGCTCTCGCTGCGTAAGCAGTGCGGGTAATTCCGATCTTAAGTCCTGACGAGTAGCATCCTCAGGCGGGGCCCCCCGGCGCCCGGCAACAGAAGCCGGGGATTTTCTTCGCAGCGCGCGGAGTTTCCCTATGAGCGACGAGATACACGCCGGCCGTTGCCTCTGCGGGGCGGTGCGGTTTGAGACGCGGGGCGCGCCGCGCTTTGTTTCCAATTGCCATTGCGAGAGCTGCCGGCGCGCCTCTTCCGCGCCCTCGGTGACGTGGGCGGGATTTTCGGACGCGCAGGTGAAGCTGACCGGCGAGACGCTAAAAGGCCATGCCTCCTCCCCCGGCGTGACGCGCTTTTTCTGCGGCGCGTGCGGCTCACCCATCGCCTTCAGAGGCGAGGCCTGGCCCGGGGAAACGCATATCCCGGTATGCGCTTTCGACGCACCCGAGACGATGGCGCCGCAAAGCGATCACTTCGCAGAAGAAAGATTGCCCTGGGCGGCGTTGCTTGGGCGCCAGCACGGCTAACCAAAATGGACGCGCGTCCACGTTATCCACAAGCCCGCGATGCAGGGATTTTCTCGCCAGCGAGGCGTCCATGCGCCGTCACGACGCGCGCGCGCTTCAACAAGGCGTGAGAATTCCCGTTTCATCTGAGATATTTGGCGAAGTTCTCGCGCGCGGCGCGAGGCGCGGCCTTGCGTTTGCATCACGCGCCGCGCTGCTGCATCGCACGCGCGTTTCGCCTGCGGGCGTTGGAAATGGCGGTCATTTCGCGCCGTGTGGATCAGCAATTGACTGGCCGAAACGAGCCATTATGGGTGTGGACAGAACTAAGGGGGTGCGGTCGTGGCTGACGACATGATCGGATATGAATCTCTGATGCAGGACGCGCTGCGCAGCGTCGTGCGCGCGGCGCTGCAGGAAGCGGCGAACCCGCGCGGGCTGCCGGGCAAGCATCATTTCTACATCACCTTCCGCACGCATGCGCCGGGCGTGGTGATCCCTGACAATCTGCGCGCGCGCTATCCCGATGAAATGACGATCGTGCTCGAGCACCAATTCTGGGATCTCGAAGTCTATGCCGATCGCTTCCGGGTGATCTTGAAATTCTCCGGCCAGCCGCACCCGATCACCATTCCGCTGGCGGCGATCACGCGCTTCTTCGATCCGAGCGTGAAATTCGGCCTGCAATTCGAACAGCCGCAGAGCGACGAGGCGCGCATGGCCGCCGGCGATGAAATCGCCCAAGCGCCCGCCCCGCGCGCGGCGGAAACCCCGCCCGCGCCCGCCGCCGATAGCGCGGTAGTGAGCCTGGACGCGTTCCGGAAGAAGTGAGCCGATCGTTCCTTCTCCCCTCAAGGGGAGAAGGAACGCTCACTCTCGTTACGCCTTACCGCCTTCACGCTAATCCGCTCCCGCTCGCCCGCCGCGCGCTCGCACAGCAGGCGCGCGATTTGGCTGTCATCAACGAAGACATGGCCTTTGAGCGCATCGAGCAGCGCTTTGGCGAGATTATCGAGATCGAGCCGCGGCGGCTCGCCGATATATTCCATGCGCAGCTCAACCTCGAACTCGCCGTAGCGCGGGCGGATGTCGAACTCCTTGCGGAAAAATTCGTAGACCAGCTGCTTGTAATAGCGCGCCTGCGTGGTGATGCCGTCGATCGTCAGCTCCACGCCGCCGGGGATTTGCCGCGCACGCACTTTGCCGCGGGCGATCCATTCGCTCATGCCGCACCGTGGGTGGCGCGGATCGCGCCGAGCATGGCGGCGCGGAATTCGCCGCGCCGCTGGATTTCACCATCCGGCGCGTAATGATGCACGGTCGCGCCGATGCCGCGCGCGTCGAGATGCGCCTGCGCCGCCTCCAGCTTGCCCCAAAGCGCCACAAACACGCAGCGCGGCGCAAGCCCCTGCGCCTGGATCACATCCAGCTCCCATTGCGTGCCAGCCGATATCTGCGAGAGATCGACGACGATCGCGTCGCTCGAATCCATCAGCAATTGCGCCACCATGCGCCACCAGGCGTCCGAGGTGCGCACCATGAACGCTTCCTTCGAGACCAGCGCCACCTGCAGGCTGAGCCCCATGCGATCGCGCAGCCGCCGCGCCAAATTGCGATAATCGCGCGCATTCAACACCGTGGCCGGCCCCATGGCGGAACGGTCGAACAAGCGCCACACGAACCGCACGGGCGTGCCCACGATCAGCAGGACCAACACCAGCGGATTGCCGGCGGAGAGGATAAGATGCTGCAGCCAACCCCAATGGTCGCGGCGGATGTGCTTGTCCGAAAGCGTGGCGATATGCCCGAACGGGCGCAATTCGCGCCCGATCATGCGCG
>DAOMPU010000245.1:0-4328 GCA_035444925.1 Terricaulis sp.
GATAAGGTCGAGCGCATGAAGGCGCTGGCCATGGAGCTGTGCGCCGTGACGGGCGCGGATGTTGCGCTTGTGCAGCGCGCGGCTGAGCTGGCGAAAATGGATTTGGTCACCGAGACAGTGGGCGAATTTCCCGAACTGCAAGGCCAGATCGGGCGCCAGCTTTATCTGCTCGAAAAAGGCGCCGACGAAAGCATCGCCGCCGCCATCGAAGATCACTACCGCCCGCTCGGCCCGAACGACCGCGTGCCGAGCGATCCCGTCGCGGTGACGCTGGCGCTGGCGGACAAGCTGGATACGCTTGTTGGATTTTGGAAGATCGGAGAGAAACCTACGGGTTCGGGTGATCCGTATGGACTGCGTCGAGCAGGACTCGGCGTTATTCGGATTGTGTTGGACAACAACATCCGCTCAAGCGTTAGCGCCGACCTCATCGGGTATGCGCGGCTAGCGCATGGCGAAAAGAAACACGAAGTTGCGACGCTCAATGATTTGTCTATCGACCTCGCGTCATTCGTGGAGGAGCGGTTTCGCGTCGCGTTGCGCGACCGTGGAGTGAGGCACGATCTAATCGCGGCGGTGTCGCAGGATGTGAAGAAGCTCGATCTCGTGTTGAGATCGAACAAAGTCGAAGCGCTCGATGCTTTCCTGAAAACCGAGGACGGCGCGAACCTGCTGGCGGGCTATAAGCGCGCGGCCAATATCGTCGCGGCGGAGGAGAAGAAGGGCAAGTGGAGCGCCGAGGAAGCCAAGGGCGATCTCGATCCCGCCAAGCTCACAGAGCCCGCCGAGAAATCCCTGCACGCCGCGCTTGAGGCCGCATTGCCGACCGCTCGGTCGGCTGTGGAGGCGGAAGATTTCGCCGCCGCGATGAAAGCGCTCTCGGCGCTTCGCGCGCCGGTGGACGCCTTCTTCGAGAAAGTCATGGTCAACGCCGACGATCCTATGTTGCGGCGCAATAGACTTTTGCTGCTCGCGCGGTTACGTGAAGCGCTGTCTCAAGTGGCGGATTTTTCGAAGATCGAGGGATGAGCGGACGTGCGCCGGAATATCCCCCTCTCCCTTGCGGAGAGGGGGCAGGGGGTGAGGGGCGCTCCGCCGCCGCGTCGCCAAATGGGGCGCGCGCAATCAAACGTGGTCACGGTTGGGCGCCGGGTTACGGCGCTGAGCGACAAAAAGATCACGTTCGAACCAAGGTGCGCGCAGCGCGCCAACGCAAAGAGCTGACGCCGTCCGAGCAAGAGCTTTGGAAGCTGCTTCGCTCGATCAACGGGCACACGTTCCGACGTCAGCCGGCAATCGGCGACTACGTGTTTGACTTTGCGCATTATCGCGCGCGGCTGCTCATCGAAATCGATGGCTCCTATCATGAGCGTGCCGACGTGCAGGCCAACGATAAAGCCAAAACGATCTATGCGATCACGCAGGGCTTCCGCGTGTTGCGTTTCGCAAACAATGACGTGTGGGACCGGCCAGCGTGGGTAATCGCCGAAGTGCGCGCCCGCCTCGCCGCCCCTCACCCCCCGGCCCCCTCTCCGCAAGGGAGAGGGGGGGAGAGCGCGCAATGACAAAGCAATGGGTTTACGGGTTCGGCGGCGGCGAGAGCGGGGGCGATAGCTCCATGAAGGCGCTGCTCGGCGGCAAGGGCGCGAACCTTGCCGAGATGAGCCGCCTGGGCCTGCCGGTGCCGCCCGGCTTCACCATCACCACCGAAGTCTGCACTGCGTTTTACGCCAACAAGCGCGCCTATCCGGCCGAGCTTGAAGGCCAGGTCAAAGAAGCGCTCGCTGCGCTTGAGAAGAAAGCCGGCAAGAATTTCGGCGATCCGGCCAACCCGCTGCTCGTCTCCGTGCGCTCGGGCGCGCGCGCCTCGATGCCGGGCATGATGGACACGGTGCTGAATTTGGGCCTCAACGACGAAACCGTCGAAGGCCTGGCCAAGCTCTCCGGCGACGCGCGCTTTGCGTACGATTCCTATCGCCGCTTCATTCAGATGTATTCCAACGTCGTGTTGGAGCTGGAGCACGGCGCGTTCGAGGAAGACCTCGGCGCGCACAAGGATTTGCAGGGCTATCGCTCGGACGTGGAGATGGAGGCCGACGATTGGAAAGAGATCGTCGCCAAGTTCAAGAAGATCGTCGAGCGTGAAAGCGGCAAGCCTTTCCCCGCCGATCCGATGGAGCAGCTTTGGGGCGCGGTGGGCGCGGTGTTCTCATCCTGGATGAACGATCGCGCGATCTTCTATAGGAAGCACAACAACATCCCCGAAAGCTGGGGCACGGCCGTCAACGTGCAGGCCATGGTGTTCGGCAATATGGGCGATACGTCCGCCACCGGCGTGGCATTCACGCGCGATCCCTCGACGGGCGATAAAAAATTCTACGGCGAATTCCTGATCAACGCGCAGGGCGAAGATGTCGTCGCCGGCATCCGCACCCCCAAGGCGCTGACCAAAGCGGCGCGCCTGGAAATGGGCGAGGGCGGTGAATCGCTCGAAGAGGCGATGCCGAAACTCTATGCCGAGCTGGTGGACGTCTATCAAAAGCTCGAAGCACACTACCGCGACATGCAGGATCTCGAATTCACCATCGAGCGCGGCGTGCTTTACATGCTGCAAACCCGCAACGGCAAACGCACCGCCAAGGCCGCGCTGAAAATCGCCGTCGATATGGTGAGCGAAGGGCTGATCACCGAAAACGAGGCGGTGCTGCGCGTCGATGCGCTCGCGCTCGATCAATTGCTGCACCCCACCATCGTGCGCCGCGATGATCGCGACATCATCTGCAAGGGCCTGCCCGCTTCGCCGGGCGCGGCCGTGGGCATGGTGGTGTTCGATCCGGACGAAGCCGAGAAGCTCGCCGCGGACGGGCAGAGCGTCATCCTCGTGCGCGAGGAAACCAGCCCGGAAGATATTCACGGCATGCACGCTTCACGCGCCATCGTCACCGCGCGCGGCGGCATGACCAGCCACGCGGCCGTGGTTGCGCGCGGCATGGGGCGCCCTTGTGTTTCTGGCGCCGGCGATGTGCGCATCGATCACAAGCTCGGCGAATTCCGCGCGCTTGGGCGCGTCATCAAAAAAGGCGAAACCATCACGGTCGATGGCTCCAGCGGCGAAGTGCTGATGGGCGCGGCCGAAATGGTGCAGCCGGAATTGACCGGCGATTTTGGCACGCTGATGGGCTGGGCCGATAAAGCGCGGCGCATGAAAGTGCGCGCCAACGCCGAAACGCCGGAAGACGCGGCCCAAGCCGTGAAGTTCGGCGCCGAAGGCATCGGCCTTTGCCGCACCGAGCACATGTTCTTCGACGCCGAGCGCATCGCCGCCGTGCGCGAGATGATCCTGGCCGAAAAGGAAGAGGCGCGCATCGCCGCGCTCGATAAACTCTTCCCGCACCAGCGCCAGGATTTCCTCGACATCTTCAAGGCGATGGGCGCGCGCCCGGTGACGATCCGCTACCTCGATCCGCCGCTGCACGAATTCCTGCCGCACACCGAAGAAGATTGCGCCGATGTGGCCAAAGCCACCGGGCTCGACGCCAAAGCGCTGCTCGCGCGCTCGAAGGATCTCGCCGAAAGCAATCCGATGCTGGGCTTCCGCGGCTGCCGGCTCGCCATCGTCTATCCCGAAATCTACGACATGCAATCGCGCGCCGTGTTCGAAGCCGCGTGCGACATGGCCGAGCAGGGCGCGGCCCCGATTCCGGAAATCATGATCCCGTTCGTGATCGCGAAGCCGGAGTTTGAAACGCTGAAAGCGCGTGTTGATGCGATCGCCGCTGAAGTGTTCGCCAAGCGCGGGCGCAAGCTGGAATATCTCGTCGGCACCATGATCGAATTGCCGCGCGCGGCGCTGCGCGCGGGCGAGATTGCTGAGGCTGCGCACTTCTTCTCGTTCGGCACCAACGATCTGACGCAAACCACGATGGGCCTCTCGCGCGACGACGCCGGCAAATTCCTCGGAACGTATGTCGAGAAGGGCATGCTCGCGAGCGATCCGTTCGTGACCGTCGATGTCGAGGGCGTCGGCGAATTGGTGAAGCTGGCGGCTGAGCGCGGCCGGGCCGCGCGCGCCGATCTCAAGCTCGGCATCTGCGGCGAGCATGGGGGCGACCCCGCTTCGGTGGCGTTCTTCGAGGGGGCGGGGCTGGATTACGTATCCTGCTCGCCGTTCCGGGTGCCGATCGCGCGCCTGGCGGCCGCCCAGGCGGCCCTGCGCGGCTAATCTTACGAAGATTTCATCTGCCAGCCGGAACGAAAGCCGAGCGGTAAATCTTACCACCCCGACCGTTCACCCCAAGAGCGCCGCAGAGCGCGCAGGGGCGGGGGCG
>DAOMPU010000246.1:0-4322 GCA_035444925.1 Terricaulis sp.
TTGTTCTTCGAAAGCACCGGCACGGTGAACTAAGCTCACGCACGCGCACTGAAGTGAAAGAGGCCGTCCCAAGCCGCATCGAGGCGCACCAGCGCATCATGCGGCGGGACGGCCTCAAATTTTTCGCCCTGCTGCGCGACCAGGCCAAGGCGCTTTAACTTGTCCAGCGCGTCGTGAATTTCGAAATTCACCGCGAGATCGAAGCGTTCGCGCAGGTAAAGCTCTGCGGCTGCATCAATCTCGGCCTGCGTCAGCGCGCGCTCGGCGCGGCGCAGCACGGAATAGGCCAGCAGCGCCTCTTTCACATCCTGCTCGGCACCCGCGCCGGCGACGAGATCGATCACGCCGGCATTGTTGGCGAGGTTACGGAAATACACCGTATCGGCCAGCCGCTTTTGATAACGCAGCGTCTGCGCTTCGTATTTGAGGCGCTGGCGCATAACGAAGGCGCCGACGGCGACGAGCCCGGAAATCGCCGCCAGAGCGCGCTTCAGCTCGCTTTCCTCGATCGCGCCCTGCGCGCCGAAATACGCGGCCAGCACAGCGCCCAGCACGGTGAGCGCGGGCCACAGATTGATCAGCACCGGCGCGCCGGCGATGATCGCGGGCGCGGCCAGCCAAGCCTGATCGCGCCGGCGCATGGTGGGGCGCGCGCCCGGGTGCAGCGTCACCAATTCGGGCGCGGCGACATTGCGGAAATGCTTCACCAGAGCCGCGCCCGGGCGCACGCCGCGGCGCATCTTGCGAAACGCCTTATCGTCCTGCTTGGAAATTTCCGCGTCCGCCTTGAAGCCGACGATGACCACGACATCGCGCATCGCTTCAACCTGGATCACTTGCTTGCGCAAGCCGAACCAGGATTTCACCGTGAAGCTTTCGCTGCGCGCGCCGCGCGCGAAATAACGGATGCGGCGAATGCCCGCGAGCGTGGGCTTGATCGCAAGCCCTGTGAGGCGCTTGGTGGTTTCCGCCGTGCGCACGCTTTCGGGATCGACTTCGCTGAAATTGCCGCGCGTGAGTTCTTCAACCAGAGCCTGCTCGAAACGTTCGAACGCGGCGGGCGTCAGGTCGCGCCGCCCGGCCGGCGCATCGGGATCAAGCGGGGCGTAAAGCGCGTGCAGCGCCTCCACCCGCTCTTGCCCTTCGTGGCGCATCAGCGCGCCCAGCAGCCGGAAAACATCGCGCCATGCTTGCGCCTCCGGGCCTGGAGGGCCATTTTCGGCAGCAATGGCGGCGGCCAGTTCGGCGCTGCGGACGGCGATGTAGCCATCCGGTTCTTTGTCCCCCTGGGTCATGGCCATGTGCTAGCCGATGGGCGGGACGGGCGCCAATGCGCAGATGCGCGACGTGGATGGCCGGGCGAGCGGGGAGAAGCCGATGCGTTGGATGATGGGTGCGCTGGCGGCGGCCGTGCTCGCTGCGACGGGCTCAGCCGCGGCGCAGCCGATACAGCAGCGCGATCCGCTGAATGGCCAGTTTGGCGTGATGGAAATCGCTGCGCCGCCCCAGGAATCAGCGCGCCAGGCGCGCGCCATGGGCGCGGCGCTGGCCGCGCTGCAGCCCCAGCGGCCAGGGCAAGTGGATACCTATCTCATCGTCGCCGGGCTCTGGAGCGATGCGGTGTTCGAGCGCGAGGCCAAGCAGGCCGAAGCGATCCTCAACGCGCATTTCGGCGCCGCGGGCCGCTCCATCATGCTGAGCGCCGGCGGAGACGGGCCGCGCACCTATCCGGCCGCAACGCCGGACAATCTCTCCGCCGCGATCGGCCAAGTGGGATCGTTGATCGATCCGAACGAAGATCTGGTCGTGGTGTTCATCACCTCGCACGGCTCGCCCGACGGCTCTGCCGCGCTGCGCGAGCACAACCGCCTGGTGGGGGCGCTGCGCCCCACGCACCTGCGCGACATGCTGGTGGGCGCGGGCATCCGCACGCGCGTGGTGATCGTCTCCGCCTGCTTCAGCGGCGCCTTCATCGCGCCCCTGATGGACGACAACACCATCGTGCTGACCGCCGCCGCGCCAGACCGCAGCTCGTTCGGCTGCCAGCCGCAGAACAATTGGACGTTTTTTGGCGACGCGCTGTTCAATCAGAATCTGCGCAATGGCGGCTCGATCGTGCAGGCGTTCGACCGCGCCAAGGTGCTGATCGAACGCTGGGAGCGCGAACAGAATTTAAGCCCGCCCTCCAACCCGCAACGCCACGTGGGCGCCCGCGCCGCGGAAGTCGTGCGGCGGGCGGAGCGGCGATGAGGATGGGAACACATCCTTTCTCCTCCTGCGGAGGAGAAGGTGGCCCGAAGGGCCGGATGAGGAGGTGTGAGCTTCCGCCGGTCGGTTTGCACGCGAAGCACGCACCAGCCTCCAGTGCGCGCCTCGTACTTGTTTCAACGAACGAGGCGTACGCCTCCTCATCCGTGGGCTTCGCCGACACCTTCTCCTCCGTAGGAGGAGAAGGAAAACCGCGCGCTTCCGCGCTCGCGCATCACTCCCCCAAATGCGCGGAGATCAGCTCCAGCGGCGCTGATGTGGTGCGTTT
Source organism: Terricaulis sp. (assembly GCA_035444925.1). Classification (GTDB taxonomy): domain Bacteria; phylum Pseudomonadota; class Alphaproteobacteria; order Caulobacterales; family Aquidulcibacteraceae; genus Vitreimonas. Next base: position 2,537 of record DAOMPU010000246.1, read on the forward strand.
GGCGGTGCGCATGATGATGCGCGATTGCACGTCGGAGACGAGGCCGAGCGCGAGCATCTTGTCGCGCAGGAAGTCGTCATAGGCGTGCATGTCGCGCGTGATCACGCGCAGCACGTAATCGACCTGCCCCGTCACGGTGGAGCACTCCACCACTTCGGGCCAATCGGCGATCGCGGCCTCGAACTTCTCAAGATTATCGCGCGAGGGCAGCTGCAATTTCACGGAGGCGAACACTTCGAAATTCAGCCCCAGCTTTTCGTGATCGAGCAGCGTGACTTGGCGCAGAATCACCCCGGCTTTCTTCAGCCGCTCGATGCGCCGCCAGGCCGGCGATGAGGAGAGGCCCACCTTCTCGGCGATGTCGGCGATGGAAAGGCTCGCGTCGCGCTGCAGGAGATCGAGAATGCGGGCGTCCACGGCGTCCAGCTCTTCGGACAAAGTTTCCTCCCTGAGCGCCAGAAGGGCGCTGGTTTTGCCTCATACTGAGCAAAACCATGCCCCGCTTCAAGCCGATTTCCCCGCCGCCGGAAACAAACTTGCTTAAGATGCCTGCAGGCGCTCGATTTTACGGCCCCCGCTTGCCCAGGCCCCCGCGCGCGCGTATGCATCGCGCCCTCCCAAGAGCGGCGCGGGCCGTGCGGTGGGGTAGCTCAGCTGGTTAGAGCGCGGGATTCATAACCCCGAGGTCGGGAGTTCAATTCTCCCCCCCACCACCACACAGTCCCGCGCTTGGCCGCCTTGGCCGGGGGCCTTGAAAAAAGCCCCCAAGTTCCGGGCGTTTGCCGAGCGACCTCAAGGGCGAGCGGGCGCGCTGTGCGGCCTCGATCGGCAAAAATAGGGCCGATTTCGCCATTTCTCTCTCGGGCCGCATTTCGAACCTTGGATTTTTTCGCCAGAGAATCGGTTTGCTGGTCTGCGCACCGAAGTGGTTTCAGTCGTGCGAGAACCGTTCCCACCTTATGCCCACACTTCCCTGTTGGGCCGGGAAATAACAGCGAAAACTCACCGCCAAAAGCGCGGTTGCTCCGGCAATTCATTCTAAAAAACCCAATGAGTTCCTCAGTTTAGCCTCCTCCTGGGCAGGAGGGCGGCTAGACAAAACAGCGAATTCGCGCAGCCCGAACAGCGAAACACCCGCCCGCAACAGCGAGACCGCCGCCAGCTGTTCACGCCGCGCACTTGACGAAGAATCTCACCTCCTAAAGCAGACGGGGCGCCAAGCCGTCCGACGCGCGGTTGAATGGTTTTGTGCGCACCCCATGTGAAAACTATCTGGATAGCACTCCAGGCCTCGCGAGCAGCACGCCGCCGCTTCAGGCGGCACTTGAGCAGCATGCGATCCCCAAAACCCCGAGATGCTTTGCGGGCTATTCCCGCGAACCGCTCAGAGCGCGCGCGACCCGCATCGCGCGCAGGAGATCGTTTCATGCCCCCTGCCTCCTTGAATCTTAAAATCGTTGCGTGCCGCCTCGATGAGCTGCGCGTGGAAGGGCGCGCCGTCCGCCGCCACAGCCGCGCGCAAATCGAGGCGATCGCCGCCAGCATCCGCCAGTTCGGCTTCCTCGAGCCGCTGCTGATCGATGCGGCCGATGCGGTGATCGTCGGCAAGGCGCGCCTCGCCGCAGCCCGGCTCGCGGGGCTTGACGCGGTTCCGACCATGCGGGTCGATCACCTGAGCGCCGCGGAGAAGCGCGCGTATCGGCTCGCAGCCAACAAGCTCTGCGAGATCGCCGGCTATGATCGTGATGAGCTGACGCTTGAATTTCAAGAACTCGCCGCGTTCGAT
>DAOMPU010000247.1:0-4238 GCA_035444925.1 Terricaulis sp.
CGTAATTGCGCCGCTCCACCGCGCGGTCGTGGTGGCGCGGCAGCTGATAATTCGCGGGGCCTTTCGGCAAGATGGCGAGATAGGCGGCTTGCGCCACGCTCAGCTCTTGCAGCGAGGTGTCAAAATAATTGAGCGCCGCCGCGGCCACGCCATAGGCGCGGTTACCCAGATAAATCTCGTTCAGATAAAGCTCGAGAATGCGATCCTTATCGAGCGCCTTCTCGATCCGCTGCGCCATCAGGCCTTCGCGGAATTTGGTGTAGAGCGCGCAGAACAAGCCGCCGATGCCGCCTTCGCATTCCGCGGCGCGCCCCGTCAGCATATTGCCGGCCACCTGCTGTGTAATGGTGGACGCGCCTTCAAGCCGGCGCCCGCGCAGCACGTTGCCGACATTCGAAAGCATCGCCCGCGCGATGCCTGCGTAATCGAGGCCCGAGTGCTCAAAGAAGCGCGCGTCCTCCACCGCCACAAAAGCGTTCTTCACGTGATCGGGCATTTGATCGATCGGCACGAACACGCGCTGCTCGCGCGCAAACTCCGCCACCAGCGCCCCATCGCCGGCGTGCACGCGGCTCGTCACCGGGGGCTGATAATCTTGCAGATCTTCCAGGCTCGGCAGCCCTTGCAGCGCGGCGATGAAGAAGCCGCCCACCGCCAGCACGCCCACGCCCGCCAGAATGACGAGGCCCACCAGCACTTTGCGCCACCAGGGCCCGCCAAACAGGCCCCCGCCATCGCCGCCGCGATACTCGTCGTCCCAACCCCGATCGCTTCGGTACGTGCTCATGGCGCCCCGCTTCTGCTTGCGCGAATTTCCAATGCCGGGCCGGCCTCGCCCCGCAATACGGCGCGAATAAGGCTCCGCGCTGCGGCGCGCACCCTAATGGAACTACCTTAAGAATCGAGCCGGTTTTAGGCGCCCGAAGCCATAAGCTGTGGAGCGGCGAAATAGGCGTCCACCGAGCGTGCAATCGCCTCGGCCATGGCTTCACGCTCGCGCGGCTGATTGAGCCGCCGCTCGTCCACCGCATTGGTGAGGAAGCCCGTTTCCACCAGCACCGCCGGCACATCCGGCGCCAGCAGCACGTAGAGGTTGGCGCTGCGGTGCGTGTTGCGCAGCAGCGGCGCGACTTCCCCGATGCGCGGAATGACGATCTCGGCGAATTGCGCCGAACGATTGGTCGTTTCGCGCTGGAAAAGATCGACCAGCACCCCGCGCGCGGCGGCCGGCACCGGGTCATCGCCCAGATCGATCGTATCGCCCATCATGTTCTGCGCCCGGCGCGCGCCGCGCTCGTCCAGCGTATAGACGGAGGCGCCGTGCGCTTCGGTATTGGCGTTGGCGTCCGCGTGCAGCGAGATGAACAATTCCGCGTTCGCCTCGCGCGAGATGCGCACGCGTTCGGCGTGTTCCACGTAGCGGTCGGCATCGCGCGTCAGCACCACGCGGTAATTGCCGCGCTGGTTCAGCGCATCGCGCAGCTTCAGCGCCGCATCCAGCACCACGTTCTTTTCATAGACGCCCAAAGTGCGCCCGATCGCGCCCGGATCGCGCCCGCCATGGCCGGCGTCGATCACCACGGTTTTGCGCGCGCGCGCGCGCTGCGGCGCGGGCGGCGGGGCGGCCGCGAACGGCGCGGTCGCGGCCAGTTCAAACTGCATTTGCGGCGCGCGGCGCCCGCCAAAATCCTGATCGATCAGCCGCGCGGGGGCCGCGAGATCAAGCACCAGACGCGCATGGCTCGCATGCTGGGCGCAGCGCACCGCGCGCACCACGCCCGCGCCCGGCGCGCTTGAAGGCATCGCCAGCACGGCGTTCTGCACGTCGATCACAAAGCGGTCAGGCCCGGCCAGAAACATCGTCCGCGCCGCCGCCGCTTCGCTCAGCGCCACCGCCACGCGCACCGAGGCGCCAGCCTCCTGCACCAGCACGCCGCGCACGGCGGCGGGCGCGTTGGCGAAGGCGCGCCCCGAAAGCGCAGCGCCCCCCAGGGCGGTCGCGCCAAACAGCGCGAAGGTGCGGCGGTTGATATCCATGAACGCCGGGAAACTACCCCAAGCGGCTTGCTATCACGTTGAAAAGGAAGGTGAACGCTGCGCTAACTGTAATAAGGCCCGCCCCCGTCGCGCGCCCTTTGCACGCGCCTTCATTGCCTGTTAGCCATGCCCCATGGTCAAGCGCGGTCTCATGCTCGCCGCTTTGCTTGCGTTCGCGCCTGCCGCGTTCGCGCAGGAGGGGCCGCGCGCAAATTCGGAGCTCAACCAGATGTGCCGCGCCGATCTCGGCGCGCTGTGGGGCGTCTCGCTGTGCGGGCCGCTTCTGGTGGTCGAGCCCGCCTCGCGCGCGGTCTGGGCCAGCGAGCCTGACGGCGAGGGCATTCTGAGCGCCGAAGGCGAGGGCTTTACCGGATTGCTGCCAGAAGGCGTGGGCGTGGCCAACACGCGCATGCACTGGGCCGGCAAAAACTGGATCATGGTGCTGAACCCGCTGCCGGAAGACGCCACCGAGCGACGCGTGCTGCTGGCGCACGAGGCGTTTCATCTCGCGCAGGAAGCGCTGGGCTATTCCGCGCAAAACGTGCCCAACGCCCACCTCGCCAGCGAGCGCGGGCGCACATTGCTGCGCCTCGAAATGCGCGCGCTGGCCACCGCCCTGCGCTCACGCGGCCTTGGCCAGCGGCGCGCCATGCAGGACGCGCTGGTGCTGCGCGCCGCGCGCCAAGCGGCGTTTCCGAGCGCGCGCGCCGAGGAAGCCACGCTCGAGCGCAACGAGGGCCTGGCCTCCTATACCGGCGTTCGCCTGGGCGCCGGCGCGGGCGCGCACGATTACGCCCTGCGCACGCTCGACGCGTTCGATCGGCACGATTCCTTCGTACGCGCCTATGCCGGCGCGACCGTGCCCGCCTACGGCCTACTGCTCGACGCCTACCGCCCGCGCTGGCGCCTTGAGCTGGGCGCCAACGCCCCGGCCGACATCCTCATCCCGATCGCCGCCCCGCCCGCCGCCACCGCGCGCATCGTGGCGGAAGCCTCGGCCCGCTATGGCGGCCCCCAAATCGCCGCCGAGGAGCGCGCCCGCGCCGAAGCGCAGGCCCTGCGGCTCGCCGCCCTGCGCGCCGCCTATGCCGGCCCGCGCCTGGAGCTGGCGCTGACGAGCCCCCGCTTTGAGTTCAACCCCAACCGCATCACCCCCATCGAGGGCCTGGGCTCCCATTACGAAGTGCTGACCCTGCGCGATGTGTGGGGCACGCTGGTCGCCGAGGCGGGGGCGCTGATTGGCTCCGATTTCCGCTCCGCCATCGCCGCCGCCCCCGGCCCGGACGGCCTCTCCGGCCCCGGCTGGACGCTGACCTTGGCCCCCGGCTGGATGCTAGCCCCACCAGCAGGCGAGGCGCCTTGGCGCGTCATCCCCGCGCCCGCCGAGCCGCTTCCGGCGCCGGAATAAATCCAGGCGCCCGGGCGCGCGTTCACGCTTTGCTTTCGTAAAACAAATCATGCATGGTGCCTTCACGCCGCGTGCGCCAGGGGCTCCCCCAGGCCGCGTCCGGCGGCTCCCGTTACCGCGGAAGCGCGAAGGCAGCCCGCGGGCCGCCGCCCCTCGTTAGGCGGCGCCCGAACCCGGCCCTAGACGCCCGCCCCGCCCGGGAGCGCCAACGGAGCAATAGATGACCCGCAACGTGCTCACCATTGCAGCCGGCCCAAGGGCCAGCGTGCGCGTGGGCCCGCGGGTTCGCTGTCAATTACCACAAGTGCGTCCCGACGCTGCGTCTCTCCGCGCGCGCGACGCTGACGGAGCCCACCTAGATGGCCAAGGAAATGCTGATCGACGCAGCGCACCCGGAAGAAACCCGGGTCGCGGTGCTCGACGGAAACCGCGTTGAAGATTTTGATTTCGAGGTCGCAAGCCGCAAACAACTCAGAGGCAATATCTATCTCGCCAAGGTGACGCGCGTTGAGCCGTCGCTGCAGGCGGCCTTTGTGGAATATGGCGGCAACCGCCACGGCTTCCTCGCCTTCACCGAAATCCACCCCGATTATTACGCCATCCCCGCGGCCGATCAGGAAAAGATCAAGGCCGAGCTCGCCGCCGCTGAAGAAGCCGCCGGCGATGAGGAAGAGGATGAAGAAGCCGCCGATGAGCGCCGCCGCAAGGTGCTCACCCGGCGCTACAAAATCCAGGAAGTGATCCGCCGCCGCCAGATCATGCTGATCCAGGTGGTCAAGGAAGAGCGCGGCAA
>DAOMPU010000248.1:0-4228 GCA_035444925.1 Terricaulis sp.
GTGCAATGGGAAGTCTCTTCCGCGCATTCGGGCTGGCTTGAGCTTGCGCTTGGTTTGGGGCGCGTCGGCGTTCTGCTGTTTGCGCTGCACTTGGCGGTGACGCTGAAGCGCGGAATTGGCGCAAGCGCGCGCGCGGAAGCCGGGCTTTGGGCGCCGGCGTTCCTGGCGGTGTTCACGCTCTACACGTTGAGCGAAAGCCACGCGCTGCAGGCGAACAATCTGTTTTGGACGATCTACGTGGCGGTCGCGGCGCGGCTGGCCTTGGATGCGCGGGAGCGGGGCAGAGCATGAGCGGGATTTTGATCCTCGGCGTCGATCCGGGCCTCAATCGTTGCGGCTGGGGGCTGGTGTTCAGCGAAGGCGCGCGGCTTTCGCACGTCGCGCACGGCGTGATTAAGCCGAGCGCCCAGCAGCAGCTCGCCTCGCGGCTGCATGACGTGTTCGAGGGGCTCTGCGCGGTGATCGCGCAATACAATCCGCACGAAGCGGCGGTGGAGGAAACGTTCGTCAATTCCAACGCGCGCGCGGCGTTGGCGTTGGGCCAAGCGCGCGGCGTGGCGCTGGCGGCGGCTGCGCGCAGCGGGCTCAGCGTGGGCGAATACGCGCCGACGACGATCAAGAAAGCCATCGTCGGCTCCGGCGCGGCGGATAAAACCCAAATCGCCTTCATGGTGCGCCGGCTTTTGCCGGCGGCCGGCGATGTGAGCGCCGACGCCGCCGATGCGCTGGGCGTTGCGCTTTGCCACGCCGCGCATGGCGGCTTCAAGCGGCGCGCGGGCGCTTAAGCCTTCTCGGCGAGCGCGCTCTTGCGTGCGCCCCAGAGCAGATAAACCGGAACGCCCAGCGCCATCCAGACGAAGAAGCGCTCGATCGTGCCGGCGTTGAGGCTGGAGAAAAGATAGAGGCAGCCGATGATGGCGAGCGGCGCGACGATCCACGCCAGCGGCGCGCGGAACGGGCGCGCGGCGTTAGGCTCGGTGCGGCGCAGCGTCATCAGCGCGATCGCCACGGCGATAAACGCCGCCAGCGTGCCGGCATTGGCCAGCGAGGCGATTTCGCCGAGCGTCAGCAAGCCCGCCAGGATCGAGCACACGAACGCGGTGAACACGGTGATCAGCACCGGCGTGCCAAGCTTGGAATGCACGCGCGCCCAAGAGCGCGGCAAGAGGCCATCGCGCGCCATCACGTAGAAGATGCGCGTCTGCCCATAGAGGAAGGCGAGGATCACGGTGGGGATGGCGATCGACGCGACGCCCCCGATGATGGCGGCCGCTTCCGGTTGGCCGAGCGCGCGGATGATGTGCGCGATCGGCTCGCCGCTGGACGCGAACTCGCGGAAATCCATCGCGCCGACGGCCGCCGCGCCCACGGCCATGTAAAGCAGGGTGCAGATCACCATCGAACCGATGATGCCGATGGCGAGATCGCGGCCGGGGTTTTTGGTTTCTTCCGCCGCGGTGGACACCGCGTCAAAGCCGTAGAAAGCGAAGAACATCACCGCCGCGCCCGCCATCACGCCGATATTCGTGCCGGTTTCGGTGGGCGTGGAGCCCCAGCCAAACGGCGCGAACGGGGTGAAGCGGGAGATGTCGAACGCCGGCAGCGCGATGGCGAGGAAAAGCAGCAGCGCCGCAATCTTCAGCACCACCAGCGCCGAATTCACCCACGCGCTCTCGCGCGTGCCGAGGATCAGCAGCCCCGCGACCGCGAAGATGATGAAGATGGCCAGCGGATTGACGTGCAGCGGATGCCCGGCGATTTCGCCGAGCTGATACATTTGCGGAATCTCAATGCCGAAGCCGGTCAGCAAGCCCGACGCATAGCCGGACCAGCCCACCGCCACCGCGCTCACGACGACCGAATATTCAAGGATCAACGCCCAGCCGACAATCCAGCCCGCGAGCTCGCCGAGCGAGGAATAGGTGTAGGTGTAGGCGCTGCCGGAAGCTGGCATCATGCTGGCGAGCTCCGCATAGCACAGCGCCGCGCAGGCGCAGACGCTGCCCGCCACCGCGAACGAGATGATCACGCCTGGCCCCGCCATGCCCGCGCCCTGGCCGATCAGCGCGTAAATCCCCGCGCCCACAATGGCCCCCACGCCCAGCGCCACCAGATGCGGCCACGAAAGCGTGCGTTTCAGCTCCTGGTGCTGGGGCGCGGCGATGGGTTTGCGTCTCGACCAGAAGCTCATGTGATTTCCCCCATTTATCAGCCCTTTATACGGCGCCCGGCGGCGCTGGCGAGGGCTGTTGCGATGGGTGGGTTCATTTCGCGCTCGTGCGAATCCAGGCAGGAGGGAGCTCGGAGGAGAGCCTTCAGAATGATCGGTTCGTTGAATGGCGCGGTCGCGGCGGTGGGCGAAGAGCAGGCGCTGATCGAGGTTGGCGGCGTGGGCTATGTGGTGGCCGCGGGCGGGCGCACGCTCAGCCGGCTTAGCGTCGGTTCGCCCGCGCGCCTCTTCATCGAAACGCATGTGCGCGAGGATGCGATCAAGCTCTACGGCTTCGAGAGCGAGGAAGAGCGCGCGTGGTTCGCGCATCTGCAAACCATTCCGGGCGTCGGCGCCAAGGTGGCGCTGGGCATTCTCGATGCGATGCCGCCGCAAGTTTTGGTCGATGCGATTGCGCTGCAAGATAAGGCCGCGTTCGCGCGGGCGAACGGCGTGGGGTCGAAGCTCGCCGCGCGTTTGGCGACGGAGCTCGCGGCCAAGCAGGGGCCGAAAGGCTTGGTTTCACTCGGCGGCGTTTCGCGTGCGGCGCCTGTGGCCCCGAGCGGCGCCAGCGGCGCGCGCGCGGAGGCGGTGTCGGCGCTGGTCAATCTCGGCATCGATCAATCCAGCGCCGCGCGCGCGGTGGCGAGCGCGGCCAAGCAGCTGGAAAACGACGCGCCCGCGCCTGAGCTGATCCGCGCCGCGCTGAAGGAAGTGAGCCGCTAGGTGATGTGACATGAAGCAGCCAACCGAGGTCGATCGGCTTAGCGTTAAGTTCTCGCGAGCATACAAAGTGCTCGTGCAACTTTACCCATTTCAGTGGCACGTAGTCTTGGCGCGCGTTGAAGAGGCTTTAGTAGGAGGCCTAACTGTCGCCCAGGCGCTAAGAGCGGTGAATATTTGCCGGGGTCTCCCCGCGCATGATCGGAAAATCCTAATTGCGGAATTGGTTCGGGACCGACGCGAGATTCTGCGCGGGCAGCAGAACTTCCACACGCCCTTGACCGAAGTCACGCTCGACCAACTAGTGGAAGGCGTCGAAGTTGGCTTCTTCTCTTATCTGTCCGGCAGTGTGGGCCGAGGCGGCGGAAAGGTGCCACATAAAAGGCTCACACAGCCGGTTGCTGGCTTGGTGTTTATCTCGCACCAGTCGTCAAAGGACGGGAGCCTCGCAAATGCCTTGGTGCGACATCTCGAGCGAGGGGGGCAAAAATGTTGGATCGCGCCGCGGGACACCAAGCGCGGACGTTGGAATCCCCAAGTGCTGCGAGCGGTCCATAACTGCGAGACGTTCATAGCGTTGCTCTCGGATGCGGCGCTGGCGAGCGAAAGAGTTGTGGGGGAAATTCAGATCGCAGTTTCTCGGCGAAAGACCATCCTCCCAATCCGTTTGCAGCCCAGCATCGATGCCGCAGAGTTTGATATCGGTCTGCAGCCCTCGCATTGTCTTGATTGGTTTGACAACGACGCGCAGCGCGCTGATGGCTTGGCACGCTTAGTTGCCAATCTGATGCGCAATGGTCCGCAAGACCTGAGCCGCTAGCTCCCGACGAAATTCGGCGCCGTAAACCCAGCCTTTGAGCGCTCGGCCGCGCCGGTTTTGCGGTCGCGGATGCGGTTGACCATGTCGAGCGCGCTGGCTTTCGCCGGCGGCAGTTCCGCATCGCTTTGGCCGAGCGGGGTGACGCGCTCGCCCCAGCGCACCAGGTGCGCACACACGGTGAGGCCCCCGCCAAACGCGGGCATCAAGATCAGCGCGCCGGGCTTCACCCGGCCTTCTTCCAAAGCTTCTGCCAGCGCCACCGGCACGGTGGCGGCGCTCATATTGCCGTAGCGCGAGACAGTGAGCATCACTTTGTCCATCGGGACGCCGGCCTTATTCACCACCGCTTCGATGATGCGCAGATTGGCCTGGTGGGGGACGACGAGGTCGATGTCGGCGGCGGTCACGCCGCACTTGGCCATCACGGCGGCGCTGGCTTGCGCCATGCCTTGCACGGCGCGCTTGAAAATTTCCTG
>DAOMPU010000249.1:0-4225 GCA_035444925.1 Terricaulis sp.
TGCGCATGGGCGGGGAATCCAAGGCGCTGCTGTTCGCCGGCGTGGACATGCGCGAGGCCGGCGCGATCACGCAGCTCCTGGAACAAGCAGACATCGAGTACGAATTGCGCGGCGATGGCGGGGCCATCTACGTGTCGCGCTCACGCGTGCTTGATGCGCGCATGATGGTCTCGGCCGAGGGCCTGCCCTCACGCGGCTCGATCGGCTACGAGATTTTCGATGCGCCCGACGCCCTAGGCCAAACCCAGTTCCAGCAAAATATCAGCCGCCTGCGCGCACTCGAAGGCGAACTGGCGCGCACGATCGGCTCGCTCGACGGCATTTCCAGCGCGCGCGTGCATCTGGTGCTGCCGGAGCGGCAATTATTTGCACGTCAGACCGAGCAACCCTCGGCCTCGATCGTGCTGGGGCTGCGGCGCGATGCGCTCTCCCCCGGGCAGGTGCGCGCGATCCGCAATTTGGTGGCTTCAGCGACGCCGGGGCTGACCACCAATCGTGTCACCATTCTGGATGAAGCCGGCCGCCTGCTCGCCGCCGCGAGCGAGGGCGCGGAAGGCGGCGATCTCGGCGAAGGCGTGGATTCGCGCCAGGCCGCCATTGAAGAACGCATCCGCGGCACGGTGACCGACATCGTCGAGGGCGTGGTGGGCCCGGGCAATGCGCGGGTGCAGATTTCGGCGGAGATGGATTTCTCGCGCGTCAGCGAAACGTCCGAACGCTTCGATCCCGAAGGGCGCGTGGTGCGCTCCACCTCGACCACGGAATCCACTTCGAGCAATTCCGAGCGCGCGCAAGGTGCGAGCGCCGGGCTCAACACCCCCGACGCGCCCGGCGGCGCCTCCAGCACCGGCCCGCAAAGCGCCGACAATTCGAGCCAGGAAACCGTCAATTACGAAATCTCCCGCACCACGCGCACGGAAGTGAGCGAAGGCGGGCGCGTGCGCCGGCTTTCGGTGGCGGTGGCGGTCGATGGCGTGATGACGCCGGGTGAAGGCGAAGGCGCAGCGCCCACCTGGGCCGCGCGCAGCGAGGAAGAAATGCAGCGGCTGACGCAATTGGTGCGCTCGGCCGTCGGCTTCAATGCTGAGCGCGGCGACACGGTGGAGGTGGTCAACGCGCAGTTCGCACGCGCCACCGCGCCCGATGGCGGAACGGAAGCGGGCGGGATGCTCGATGCGTTGGGCGATCTTGATACGATGCGCATCATCGAAATCGCCGCCGCTTTGATCGCTTCGCTGGCGTTCGTGTTCTTCGTGCTGCGGCCGCTGATCGGCGGGCTGATGCGCGGCGGGGCCAATGCCGGGGGCGCAACCGCGCCGGGCGCGCCTGCGATCGCCAGCGGCCCGACGCCGCCCGCCCTCCCCTCGCCCGACGGCGCGGCCGCCTTGCCCGAGCCCGACAGCGGCATCGACCTCGCACAAATTCAAGGCCGCGTGCGCGCCTCTTCCGTGAAGAAGATGGCCGAAGTCGTCACCCAGCATCCTGATGAATCTGCGCAGATCATCCGCGGCTGGCTCAACAATGCGTTGTAACCCATGAACGCCCTCGCCAAACCAACCCCTGGAGAAGCCAAGCCGAACGTGGACCTCACGCGCTACACCGGCGCTGAAAAAGCCGCGATCGTGCTCTTGAGCCTTGGCGATGAAGCCAAGCGTCTCTGGGAAATGCTCGACGACGAGGAGATCAAGGAAGTCTCCCAATCCATGGCACAGCTGGGCGTGGTGCCCGCGCCGGTGGTGGAAGCACTGGTGCAGGAATTCGTGCAGCGGCTTTCCGGATCGGGCTCGCTGATGGGCTCACTTGAGCAGACCCAGCGCATGCTCACGGCCATTCTCCCCAAGGAGAAGGTCGATGCGCTGATGGAGGAAATCCGCGGGCCGGCGGGGCGCAACATTTGGGACAAGCTGGCCAACGTCAACGAAGCGGTGCTGGCGAGCTATCTGAAGAATGAATATCCGCAAACCGTCGCGGTGGTGCTGGCCAAGGTGCGCCCCGAGCATGCCTCGCGCGTGCTGGCCGAGCTGCCGGAGGATTTCGCGGCCGAATGCATGATGCGCATGCTGGCGATGGAGCCGGTGCAGCGCGAAATTCTGGAAAAGATCGAAACCACGCTGCGCACGGAATTCATGTCCAACCTCGCGCGCACCTCCAAGCGCGACAGCCACGAGCTGATGGCGGAAATCTTCAACAATTTCGACCGGCAGACGGAATCGCGCTTCATCGGCGCGCTGGAAGAGAAAAACCGCGACAGCGCCGATCGCATCCGCGCGCTGATGTTCGTGTTCGAAGACCTTGGAAAGCTGGATGCAGGCGGCGTGCAGACGCTGCTGCGCGCGGTGGACAAGGGCGATCTGGCGCTGGCGCTCAAAGGCGCGTCCGACGCGCTGCGTACCCTCTTCTTCTCCAACATGAGCGAACGCGGCGGCAAGCTGCTGAAGGAAGACATGGCCTCGATGGGCCCGGTGCGGCTGAAGGATGTGGACGCCGCGCAAACGCGCATGGTGCAGATCGCCAAGGATCTCGCCGCGCGCGGCGAGATCGTGCTGTCGGACGGCAAAGCTGAAGACGAGCTGATCTATTGATGAGTGGGATGCGCAAATTCGCCTTCGACATCGAGTTCGCGCCGGACGGCGCGATCCTCACGGATGCGCCCAAGCGGCAAACGCCGGAGGAGATCGAGGCCGAATGCAAAGCCGCCTATGAACGCGGCAAGCAGGATGCGGTGGCGCAGGCAGAGCGCCAAGCCGCGGCGGCGCTGGAAACGCTGGCGGGCGCGGCTTCCGCCGTGCTGACGCGTCTCGACGCGGAAAGCCGCGCCATGCGCGAAGAAGCCGCGCACGTTGCGCTGACAGCGGCGCGCAAGATCGCGGGCGCGGCGCTTGACGGCTTCGCCGCCGCGCGCGTGGCCGCCGCGGTGGAGGCGGCGATGGACAATCTGCGCCACCAGCCGCGCCTGATCGTGAAGTTAGCGCCTGACGCGGCCGAACAGCTGAAGCCGCGCATCGCCGAAATGACGGAAGCACACGGCTACGCCAGCGCTGTGCTGGTGCGCGCCCAGGAAGGCCTGCGCAAAGGCGAAGTGGTGATCGATTGGACCGATGGCCTGATCGCCTCAAGCCCACAAGAAACCGAAACGCGGATTGCCGCGCTGATCGAGGCCGCTTTGGCCTCGCCAGAAGCGCCGTGAGGACACCATGAGCGATCTCAAACTCGATGAATTGACGCCCACCGCCAACGACGCGCCCGCGGACACGATCGAGCGCAGCGCGGCGGACCTCTCGCCCGTCTATGACGTGCCGGTGAACATCCAGGCCGTGCTGGGGCGCGCCAACATGGAAGTGGCTTCGCTGCTGCGCCTCTCGCGCGGCTCGGTGATCGAACTCGACCGCAAGGTCGGCGAGGCGATCGATATTTACGTGAACAATCGACTGGTTGCGCGCGGGGAGGTCGTCGTTGTGGACGAGCGCCTGGGCGTGACCATGACGGAAATCATCAAGGACGGCGACGCCTAAGCGGCGGCGTAGGAGTATTCGTATGCGTTTGCTGATCGTTGGCCCGCTGGGCGGGCAGATCTCCGCCGCCACCAAGATCGCCATGGAGCATGGCGCCAAGGTCGCGCATGTCGATACGATCGAACACGCGACGGCGACGCTGCGCGTCGGCCGCGGCGCAGATCTGCTGATGGTAGATGCACGATTGGACATCGCCGCGCTCATCGCCGCGAACGAGGCCGAGCACATCGTCGTGCCCGTGGTGGCCGCCGGCGTGGGCGTCGATCCGAACATGGCCGCGCGCGCGATCCGCGCCGGCGCGCGCGAATATATCTCCCTGCCCCCGGATGCGGAGCTGATCGCCGCCGTGCTGGCCGCGGTGTGCGATGATGAGCGCCCGATGATCGCCGAAGACGCTTCGATGAAGCAGGTGATCCAGTTAGCAGACCAGATCGCCGGCTCGGACGCCTCGATCATGATCACCGGCGAAAGTGGCGTCGGCAAAGAAGTGCTGGCGCGCTACGTGCACAAGAAATCCAAGCGCAAGGATAAGCCGTTTATCGCCGTCAATTGCGCGGCCATCCCCGAGCAATTGCTGGAGAGCGAATTGTTCGGCCACGAGAAAGGCGCCTTCACCGGCGCGGTGGCGCGGCGCATCGGCAAGTTCGAGGAAGCCGATGGCGGCACGCTGCTGCTGGACGAAATCTCGGAAATGGATCTGCGCCTGCAATCGA
>DAOMPU010000250.1:0-4172 GCA_035444925.1 Terricaulis sp.
CTTGCTGCGGCGAGATTTCTGGCCGCGCAATCAGCACGTGTTCGTAAAATGCCATGTTTTCCTCTTCCTGGAGGATCGGCGGCGCCTGGCGGGGGAAGAACCCGCAAAACGATGGACCCCAGGCGCAAGAATTGCCCCAGGGCCGCCAATCGCGAAGGCGCGCATAAACCCCATTTCCGGCGCGGAAGCAAGCTTTACAGCATCTCCCAGCGCTCTGTGGCCAAAACGTACCCAGCGATTAGCGCGTTGGCGGCGATGTGGGCGGCGATCGGGCCGGCAAGGCTCCGGCTGCGGTATAATGTTAGCGCAAACGCCGCGCCCGCCAGCGCGCCGGCCAGCCAGCGGCCGTGCATGGCGCCGAAGACGAGGCTGGTGATCAGAAACGCGGCCCAGCTGAACGCGGCGGGCGCGGCCTCTTCGAAGCGGCGGCTGACGAGCGCGCGGTGCAGGTAGCCGCGAAACACCAACTCCTCGGCGATCGGCACGATCAGGGCGAAGCCGAAGATGCGTAAGCCCAGCCAGGCGATGTCCGCCCCTGGCGGCTGGCTGGCGAGCCATGCGCCGAGGACGCTCTCGCCGGCTGGCTCGGTAGCGATCCAAAGCGCGCCGACTAGAAGCCCGATCAGCCACGGCTCGGCGCCGATGCGCCCTAGCTGCGCGCTGATCTCGCGCCGGTAGGCCCAGATCGCGGCGGCGGGCAGCGCGATCAAAGCCGCGCCGATCCAGAGATCCTGCGTGATCGCGCCGCCAATCCGCGCCGCCATGAGCGCGGCGAAAGGCAAAAGCAAAGCGGCGGCGAGCTTCAGCGCCGGATCGGGCGCAGCCTCCGGCGCGCGGGCGCCGGCGCGGAAGAAGCGGATGCGGTGCGCGAGCGCCATTAGGGAGATCGTCACCGCCAGGAACAGCACCCAGCCCGCCTGCGCGTGGAAACCGTCCAGCGCCACTTGCGGCGAGACATGCGCGCCGATGCTGACCAGCAGCGCCAGCCGCAGCGCGTTGAAAATCCAGATCGCCGCCACCCCGATCGGCAACAGCAGCAGAACATGCGGAAAGCGCAGCTGCTTGCGGAAGGCGTAGATGTAAAAGCCCAGCATCGACAGCACGAGCGCCACGCCCTCATAACCAGAGCACGCCGCGCGCACGAGCACCGCGAAATCGCCGGCGCCGAGCAGATATTCGCCTGCAATCATGCGCGCGCTGGGCTCATAGATTTGCAGCATCCAATAGGAAAGGTGCAGCGTGGCGGAAGCCAGCGCGTCCCAGGAGTTTTGCGAAAGCGGCAAGGCCGCAAAGGTCAGCGCGCCGGCGCCGAAGGCTAGCCAATACGCACTCGCGCGCTGCGCCGCGAAAGCGCGCCAGAAAAGCGGCGAAGCCAGCGCCAACGCCGCGCACGCCAGCATCAACGCGCCAAGCGCCAGCCAAAGCGCGAACGCGATCCACGGCGCGCTCTCGGCCCCGCGCCAAAATAGCGGCAGCGCCGCCAGCAATAAAACGAAGCACGCAAACGCGCCGGCCAGCCAGCGCCCCCACGCCCGCCCGTGCGCGCTCTCGCGCCAAAGCGTTGCGTAATCGCGCCCGCTGGCCAACGCCGTCGCGGCGAACGCGACGGCGCCGAACAGCGCCGCGTAAGCGAACCATTTGAGCGCGGTGTTGACGCCCGCCCAAAGCGGGTCATGCCCCGCGACGGCGAGCGGGTAATGGTAATTGCGATCCAGCACCGCGAGCTGGAACAGCACCAAGAGCACTATCGCGCTGGCGCGCAAAGCCTCGCGCCAGGCGCCGGAGGCCGGCGCCGTGTGGGGAAGGACAGACACGGGAGGCGGCCTCCGGCTAGGCTTGCGCCTTAGCGCTGACGCAAGAAACGCTCGCGCAGGAGCAGCATCGCGCACGCCAGAATGGCCAGCGCGGCGAAACCTTGAGCGACGTTGATTTCAGGCGCCTCGGGCACGCCGCCGCCGCCCCCACCACCGCCGCCGCCCAGGCAAATGCCCAGGATGCAGACCTGCGCGGCCGCATGGGTGGTCATCGCCAGGGTGGCGGCAAGCGCGCCGGCGACCGATTTCACGATCATTTTCATGTCGTTCCCCTTCAGAATGAAGGGATTCCCCGCCGAACCCCGAATGCCGGGAATGCAATCACGGCGTGCATCGCATGGCGAGCCCTTTCCCCCAAGACGCGATTGGCCCCCAAGACGCGATTGGCTTGCCGCCGGCGCGCCGCCGCGTTACCCCGCGCGCATGAGTATCGCCTTCATTTTTCCCGGTCAGGGAAGCCAAACGCCCGGCATGGGCAAGTCGCTGCATGACGCGTTCGGCGCGGCGCGCGAGGTGTTTCAGGAGATCGATGAGGCGCTGGGCGAAAAGCTCTCGCGCCTCATTTTCGAAGGCCCCGAAGATCAGCTGACGCTGACCGCCAACGCCCAGCCTGCGCTGATGGCCGTGAGCCTCGCGGCCATGCGCGCGCTGGAGCGAGAATTTGGCGTGGCGCCAGCCAAAGCCGCGTTCGTAGCCGGGCATTCGCTCGGCGAATATTCGGCGCTGGCCGCTTCGGGCGCGCTCTCGATCAGCGATGCGGCGAAGCTCTTGCGCACGCGCGGCAACGCCATGCAGGCGGCCGTGCCGGTGGGCGAAGGCGCGATGGCGGCGCTGATCGGCAAGGTCGATGTGGCGCTCGCCGAAGAGATCGCAGGCGCGGGCGCGAAGGCCGGCGTGGTGGTGGTCGCCAACGATAACAATGTGGGCAATGTCGTCATTTCCGGATCGAAAGCCGGCATCGATGCGGCGCTTGAGTACGCCAAGGAAAAAGGCGCGCGCGCGATTGCGCTGAACGTCTCCGCGCCGTTCCATTCGCCGCTGATGCAGCCCGCGGCGGACGCGATGGCTGAAGCGCTCGCATCCGCTGCGATCGCGCCGTTCGCGCCGCCGCTGGTGGCGAACGTCACCGCGCGCCCGGTGAACGAGCCGGCGGCGATCCGCAAGCTGCTGGTGGAGCAAGTCACCGGCCGCGTGCGCTGGCGCGAAAGCGTGGAATGGATGGCCGGTGAAGGCGGCGTGGAGCGCTTCATCGAAGTGGGCGCGGGCAAGCAGCTTTCCGGCATGGTCAAACGCGGCGTCGGCAAGGAAACCTTCGCACTCAACGAGCCGGCGGATTTGGAAGCATTCGCCAAAACGCTCTGAAACTTGCGGCGGGCGCCCGCGCGGACTAAGCGGGGCCAAAACGAGGGCATCATGTTCGATCTCACAGGCAAAACCGCGTTGGTGACGGGGGCGTCAGGCGGCATCGGCGGCGGCATCGCCAAGGCGCTGGCCGCGCAAGGCGCGCGCGTTGCGCTTTCCGGCACGCGCGTTGAAGCGTTGGAAAAAGTGAAGGCCGAGATCAGCGGCGATCATCCGATCCTGCCGTGCAATCTCGGCGATAGCGCCGCGGTGGATGCGCTGGTGGGCCAAGCCGAAGCCGCGCTCGGCGGGCGGCTCGACATCCTGGTGGCGAACGCCGGCATCACCAAAGACGGCCTCCTGCTGCGCATGAAGGACGAGGATTTCCAGAACGTCCTCAAGATCAACCTGGAGAGCTATTTCCGGCTCTCGCGCGCGGCGCTGCGCAACATGATGAAAAACCGCTACGGCCGCATTATCGGCATCACTTCGATCTCGGGCGTGATGGGCAATCCGGGGCAGGCCAATTACGCCGCCTCCAAGGCCGGCATGATCGGCTTCACCAAGGCGCTGGCGCAGGAAGTCGCCACCCGCGGGGTGACGGCCAATTGCATCGCCCCGGGCTTCATCGCCTCGCCGATGACGGACGTGCTGAACGAGGCCCAGAAGGCGGCCACGCTGGCCCGTATCCCGGCCGGGCGGCTGGGCGAGGCCCACGATATCGCCGCCGCGGCGGTCTATCTGGCCAGCGACGAGGCGGGCTACATGACCGGCCAAACCCTGCACATCAACGGCGGCATGGTGATGATTTAGCCCCGCGCCAAGGGGCGCGATGCTGACTAAAGTGACACCCCAATCAGAGAAAAAAGCTTGCGCCGGGCCGCCCGGCTGTCCAAAACCCCGCTCATACCGCCGCCCGGAACCCCGGGCGGGCGAGCAAAGATCAATTTATCTCAGCACTTGCGAGGCGTGCATGTCGGAAGTTTTTGAGCGCGTGAAGGCGATCGTGATCAAGCA
>DAOMPU010000251.1:0-4167 GCA_035444925.1 Terricaulis sp.
ATTTCCCAGAACGCGATCGGCTCTTCCACCACCATCGAGCGCGGCGCCGGCTTCACGATCTTGCCGCCGGCGGCCATGTGGCTGCGCAGCCAGGGATCGTAGATGCGGCCTTTCTCGTCGGTCCAGCCGATATATTCGTCCATCGGGATGAAGGGATGGCGGTGCTTTTCCGAGGGGCGCACCGGCGCAATCACGCCGTCCAGGCCCTTGCGCTCAGCCAGGCGGCTGAATTCCTGGATCAGCTGGCGCGCCACGCCCTTGCCGCGGTGAATGCCCGGCACCGAAATGGCCAGCGCCCCGATCGCATTCTTGGTCTTGCCGCGATCGTTGGCGGCGCTTTCGACGATCCAATCCCAGCCTTCCGGCGGCAGATCGTTGAAGTCACAGGCCACCGGCACGCAATTGGCGACGGCGACCGGATAACCGGTCGCTTCATCGACCAGGCACAGTTGGCAATCTGCGTGTTCCTCCAGCAGCTGCTGGTAGAACGCGAAGTGCGCCCGCGTGAAATTCAGGAAGCCGAGCGGCCCCCAGGCCGCCTGCTCGATAGCCATGGCCGCCTTGCGCAGCTCGGGGCTATCGGCGCGTGTCTTCACCACGTACCGCGTCATGGGTCACCGGTTCTCGTTAACCATATTATTTGCCCGGAACGAGTGAATACCCGTGAATCCCTGGTAGCTCACCCCGGCCCCGTGCGTATTCTCTAATAAAGTGTAAATTGTATTTGAACAAGCCCAATAATGGAATTTACGATTATTAACCAATGGGGTGCAGGCATCCGCTAGCGCAATGCTTGCGCTGCTTTGTTTAGATAGTATCAAGTAAATGGATTAGTTTATAGGTATTTACCATATTTATCTCCCAAAATCCCTATTGTTAGTAACCCGATTTTTAGGTGGAGAAAGTAGTTTAGGGTTGGATTTACTGGTTGTTGACTGATGTTGCGGCGAGCTCTTGATTTCCGAGGCGTGATGGGGGACTTGCGCTCCCTGACGACCTTTATCGCCGGCACGATCGCCTTCTTTGGCGTGGTTTTGCTCGCCGTGGTGGCTTGGACTGGTTGGAACGCCAATGTCACCGCTGTCGAACGCGAGCGCACGCTTGTGGAAAACGCGGTGGACCAGGGCATCAGCCGGGTTCTGAGCGAGCAAAAGAGCGTCGCCTGGTGGGATGACGCGGTCATCAACGTCGCCAGCGGGCGCGTGAATGTTGAATGGGCCGACGTTCAACTTGGCATGTATTTGAGCGAAACCTACGGCCACGCCGAAATTTACGTGCTGGACAGCGAGAACCGGCCGCTCTGGTCGTGGGTGGACGGCGCCAATGCGGGCCCTGACGCCTATCAGCGCCGCGCCGATTATCTGGCCCCGTTGCTGACCGAGGTCCGCACCGGCCAACAGCAATATGAGCGCCAGCGCGAACAGGATTTTGAGGCCGCGCAAGCCGCTTACCGCGATCTGCTCGGCGCCCATGTGGCGCGCTGGGGCGGGCATTTGCTGGCCGTGGGCGGGCGACCGGTCGTGGTGGGTGCGATGCCCATCGTGCCCAACATCGATCAGAACCTAGTGCCGCAGACGCCGTACCTGCTGGTCAGCATCGCACCGGTGGACGAAGCCTTTATCGGCACGATCGGCGCCACTCTGCTGATGGAGGATCTTTCCGTCACCGCTGAGCCGCTGGCCGACGGGGCGCACGCGATCCAACCCTTCGTCACCGATGACGGCCAGAATGTCGGCTATATGAACTGGACGCCGCGCCGCCCTGGCCAGCGCCTGCTCACGATGATCTTGCCGCTGGTCGCGCTCGGCGTGGTGGGCGTGGGCCTGCTGGCCGGCGTTATGTTCTCGCGCCTGAAGCGCGCCTCGAGCGAACTGGCCAATCGCGAGCAGCTGGCGCTGCATCAGGCCAAGCACGACGCGCTTTCGGGTCTGCCAAACCGGCGCCATTTCGTCGATACGCTGCAAATGCATTTGGACGGCATGGTCCAGGCCCGCAACAACGGCCGCATCATCGTCGCCTATATCGACGTCGATCGCTTCAAGGACATCAACGATACGATGGGCCACCAGGCCGGCGACACGCTGATCATGGGCGTGGCCGCGCGCCTGCAGCAGGCGCTGGCGCCCGATGATTTCTTGGCGCGCTTTGGCGGCGATGAATTCGCCGTGCTGCGCCTGGCCACGCGCGAGGAGGCCGCCGCCGATCTGGCCGAGCGCCTGCGCATGGCGTTTGACGAGCATTTCGACGTGTGGGGCCAGCACGTGCGCATGACGGCCTCGATCGGCATCTCGATGGCGCCCGATCACGGCGTCTCGCCGCAGGAATTGATGCGCCACGCCGATATCGCGCTCTATCAGGGCAAGAACCAGGGCCGCGACCGCGCCATGTTCTTTTGCGCCGAGATGGCGGCGGAAGTCGAGCAGCGCCGCGAGGTCGAACTCGAACTGCACGCCGCGCTGCAGGCGGGCGAGCTGATGCTGCACTACCAGCCCGTGGTTTCCTGCGCCGATGGGCGGGTGAAGGGGCTGGAGGCGCTGCTGCGCTGGCGCCACGCCACCAAGGGCGACATCTCGCCCGGCGTGTTCGTGCCGATCGCGGAAGAGGCGGGGCTGATGCCGGCGCTGGGCGCTTACGTGCTCAACAAGGCGTTCGAGGAAGCCAGGAATTGGCCCGACCTTGAAGTGTCGATCAATCTTTCGCCCGTGCAGTTCCGGCATGTCGACCTGGTCGAGCTGCTTGAGCAATTGCTGGTCAAGCATGGTGTTGAAGCTTCACGCATCGTGCTGGAGGTCACCGAAGGCGTGCTGATGGAATCCACCGATCGCAACCGCGCGATCCTGGAGGCGGTGCGCGCCATGGGCTTCAAGATCGCGTTGGACGATTTCGGCACCGGCTATTCCTCGCTGCGCTATCTCAGCGATTTCCGCTTCGACAAGATCAAGATCGACCGCGCCTTCGTCACCGACATTCAAGAGCGCAAGCGCGCGCTGACGATCATTCAATCGGTGGTCACGCTGGGGCGCGGCCTCGGCATGCAGATCGTGGCCGAAGGCGTGGAGACGGAGGCGGAAGCCTCGGTGATGCGCCTGGTTGGCGTCAACGAGCTGCAGGGCTTCTTCTTCTCACCGGCGGTGCCGCCCGCGCAGGTGGGCGCGCTGCGCGCCGCCATCGGCGCGCCGCGCGCGGTGGAGCAATCGGCGCTGGCCGATCTGCGCGCGCGCCACGGCGCCTAAGGGTTACCTCGCCCGCGAAGCAGTTTAGACTGGCGCTC
Organism: Terricaulis sp.; assembly: GCA_035444925.1. Classification (GTDB taxonomy): domain Bacteria; phylum Pseudomonadota; class Alphaproteobacteria; order Caulobacterales; family Aquidulcibacteraceae; genus Vitreimonas. The sequence continues at coordinate 3,272 of DAOMPU010000251.1, forward strand.
TGATCGGAGGGCGCATGTCGGACAGCAAGCCGCACGGCAACGAAGATTTCGCCTGGTCGCGCTTCGATCCAGAAGCCTACGTCGCGCATTATTACGCCGAACCCCATCCCGACGATGACCGCGTCGTGCGCCTCACTGCCGAGGCGTTGGCCGCGTGCGCGGGCGCGGGGGAGATCGAAACCTTGGATGTCGGCACCGGGCCGAACCTGTTTCCGCTGTTCGCCGCGCTGCCGGTGGCGCGCCGGGTGACGGCCTGGGAATATTCCGAAGCCAACGTCGCCTGGCTGCGCAAGGAATTGGCCGCGGGCGTGCTGCGCGCGCCCTGGGATCATTTCTGGGAAATCGCCCGCGCCGGGCATGACCGCGCCCGCGCCGCCATCGCGGCGCCCATTCCCGCCTTGGCCGCGCGCGCCGAGATCGTGCAGGGCTCGATCTTCGACCTGCCCGCCCGCCAATGGGACGCGGCCACCATGTTTTTCTGCGCGGAATCGATCACCGAGCAGCAGGAGGAGTTTGAGCGCGCCTGCGCCGCGTTCGCGGGGGCTGTGCGGCCCGGCGGGACGCTGGCGGCGGCTTTCCTGGCCGGTTCGCGCGGCTATCAGGTGGGCGACGAAGATTTCCCGGCGGTGGCGATCACGCCTGCTTCCCTGGAGGCCGCCTTCGCGCCGCTCGCCAGCGACATTGCGCTGACGCTGATCGGGGACCGGGAGGAGGAAATCCGCAGCGGCTATTCGGGGATGATTTTTCTCCGCGCCCGCGCCCGCTGAGGCTCGCCCGGCTCGTTTCGCGCAGGGCACGAAATCCCCAGCGCCTGCAATTTCTTACCGGTGCGCCCGGCTATGGACAAAATTCGGTAAAGCCGGCATGCCAAGCCCAAAGCGCCGCCCAGGGACGGG
>DAOMPU010000252.1:0-4118 GCA_035444925.1 Terricaulis sp.
TTCTGGATCGGCGGCGCCGATGGCGCATCGCAAACAATCAAGGATCAGGCCGACGAGAAGCTCGCCTTCGGACGCCAGACCTGGCCGCACAAATTGGTGCGCGTGATGCTGGCCGAGCAGATTTACCGCGCGATCACCATACTCGCTAACACGCCCTATCACCGCGATTAGCGGCGCTTGGCGCCTTTGATTGCCGTTCGGTTTACGCGCTTCTCACCCTTCTATGCCTAAGGTCACGCCCACTGGGACGAAGATCCCGGATGGTATGGTGAACCAATGGCTAAGACGCGCAGCATGCGCGCCTGCGCCCTTGTCGCGTGCGCGGCGGGCGCGCTGGCGATGCTTTCCACCGATGTGTCGGCGCAGACGCGCACGGCCGCGCAGGCCGAGCGTGACGGGCGCAGCGAAACCGCGCGCGCGACGCGCCTGCGCAATGAAGCGAACGCCGCGCGCCGCGAGATCGCGGCGCTGGATGCGCGCTTGGTCGAATCCGGGCGCCGCCGCACCGAGGCCGAAGCCGCCGCCAGCGCCGCTGAAGCGCGCCTCGCCGCGCTGCGCACCCAGATCGTAGATGATACGGCTCAGCAGCGCCGCGCGCGCCGCGCGCTTGAAGCCGCGCTGACCCAATCGGCCCTCAGCCAACGCAACCGCGATCCGCAGAGCGTGCGCGCCGGTATTTTCGCGCGCGCCGCCGCGCCGGGTTTCGCCCACGCCGAGCGCGTCAGCCGCCAAGCCTTGGCGCAAGCGCGCAGCGATGAAGACGCGGTGCTGCAAGAGCAAGCCGTCCTGGCCGACGCGCAGGCCGCCATCGATTCCGAGCGCGCGGAACTGGTCACGCTCACCGCGCGCCGCCGCGCAGTGCAAGCTACCTTGGTGCGTGACGCCGACGCCGCCGAGCGCCGCGCCCGCGCGCTGGCGCAGGAGGCGCGAAACCTTCGCCAACTGGCCCAGCAGGCGGCCGCCCGCGCGGTCCGCCGCCCCGGCGCCGGCGCGGCGGGCGTGATCCCCACCTCCTGGGCCGCCCCGGCCGAAGGCCAGATCGTGGCTGCATTCGGCGCCCGCGAGAGCGCCGCCGCCCCCGCCGCCCAGGGCGCGCGGGTGCGCACCAGGGCCGGCGCGCAGGTGGTTTCGCCTGCCGCGGGAGAAGTTACCTATGCCGGCCCGTTCCGCAGCTACGGCCAGGTCTTGATCCTGAACCTCGACGGCGGTTACGCTTTGGTGCTGACCGGGCTCGACAATGTGCGGGTTCGCGTGGGCGATACTGTACGAAGTGGGCAGCCGATCGGTGAAATGCCGATTTCAGACATGACGGCGCCGGAATTGTATGTCGAAGTACGCCGCGATGGCCGGCCGATCGACCCGGGCCGCTGGCTCTCAGCCCGCGGCCTCTCCGCTCAGAGCGGGGTTCGCGCTGGTTAACGCGAATCGGGCGAGGCTCGCCTGAGGGTTTTGAGTTTGGGGCGCGTGACGCCCTGGGGAGTGCGAGGATGCGCCTAGCTTGGTTTGCAGCACCGGCTGTCGGTTTGGCCGCGTGTGTGGGCGCTTTGGCCTGGTCCGCCCCCGAGGAACGCGATCGCGGCGATATGTATCGCCAGCTTGAGCTGTTCGCCGACGTGCTGGCCCGCGTGGAACAGCAATACGTTACCGACATCGACGATGAAGCCGCGATGCAGGCCGCCATCAACGGCATGCTCACCTCGCTCGATCCGCATTCCTCCTACATGAACGCCACCGAATACCGCGACATGCAAACGCAGACGCGCGGCGAATATGGCGGGCTCGGCATCGAAGTGACCAGCGAAGAAGGCGTGGTGCGTGTGGTCTCGCCGATCGACGGCACCCCGGCCGCGCGCGCCGGCATCCAGGCCGGCGATTTCCTCACCGCGCTCGACGGCGAGAGCATCGTCGGCGTCAATCTGAACGACGCGGTGCGCCGCATGCGCGGGGAAGTCGGCGTGCCGATCACGGTGACGATCGCCCGCGAGGGCGTCGATCCGTTCGACGTGACGCTGACGCGCGAGATCATCAATGTGCGCGCCGTCACCGCCCGGGTTGAGGGCGGCGATATTGGCGTGATCCGCATTTCCACCTTCAACGAGCGCACCGGCGCCATGCTGCAAGATGCGATCCGCCAGGTGCGCCGCGACACCGGCGGGCGCCTGCGCGGCATCGTGCTCGATCTGCGCAACAATCCGGGCGGGCTGCTCGATCAGGCGATCGAAGTGTCCGACGCCTTCCTCGACGGCGGCGAAGTGGTTTCCACGCGCGGCCGCTCCGCCGCGCAAGTGACGCGCTACAACGCGCGCCGCGGCGACGATCTGGCCGGCGTGCCGATCGTGGCTTTGATCAATGGCGCGAGCGCTTCGGCGGCGGAAATCGTCGCCGGCGCCCTGCAGGACCGCAATCGCGGCCTGGTGCTGGGCATGGCCTCGTTCGGCAAGGGCTCGGTGCAGACCGTGATCCCGCTGCAGGGCGGGCGCGACGGCGCGCTGCGGTTGACCACCGCCCGCTACTACACGCCCGCCGGCCGTTCGATCCAAGGCGCCGGCATCGAGCCGGACATGGAAATCTCCGCCCGCCGGGTGACCGAGGAAGAGATTCGCCGCGCCTCGTTCTCCGAATCGAGCCTGCCCAACGCGCTCGACAACGAGACGGGCGCGCAACGTCGCGGCGCGCACATGCCCGAAGAGCAGCCGCCCGAGAGCTGGGACGCCGAAGAGGATTACCAGATGCACCGCGCGCTCGAAGTGCTGCGCCAGGGACTGGTGGCCGAACGGCTGCGCCAGCGCGCGGGGTAACGCGCTTGGACCCAAGTTGGAGCGCGAGGCCCCTGCCTCGCATGCGCGCCAGGGGGCGCGCGCTCGAAGCTTTAACCTCTTGTAAATACCGGTAAACGCGCGGGGTTCAGCGTCCGCGTTAGTGACGGCTTGGGCGAATTCGGCGATGCTCGGCGCCTCTGATTCGCCCATGCGAAGGGTCGCAATGCCGCTGTGGCCGCCACGCCTGCCGCCGATCAATCACAGGCTCGCCGCGCTCGCCTTTTTCGGCGTGCTCGGGCTCGGCGCGTTTGGCGCGGTGCAAGTGTTCGGCGATCCGGACGCTGCGGGCCCGCGCCGCGTGATCTCGCTTTCGCCGGGCGAAGCGGCCGCGGAATCGACGCCGCGCATCTCGCTCTCCGACGCGATGGGCGCGGACGAGGAAGGCATGTCGATGTTCGACCTCGCCGACCTGCCGCCTTACGAATCCGAAGTGGGTGAGATCACGCCCGAAGGGCAATTGCGCGTCGCCGTGGTGGAGACGCCCGAGGCCGCCTCCGCCCGTGCGCCCGCGCGCCCGCTGCCGCGCGCGCCGATCGCCGGGCTGACCGAGCGCGGGCCGAACGGCCTCTTGCCGATCGTCGCCGCCGACGGGCGCACGCCGGCGCAAGCCTATGCGCGCCCGTTCACGCGTGAGGGCGAGCGGCCGATGATCGCCATCGTCATCGGCGGGCTTGGCTTCAACGCGCGCGCCACCCAGCAGGCGATCGATGAATTACCCGCCGCGGTGACGCTCTCGTTCGTGCCGTACGCCAGCGATCTGCAGACTTGGATCGACCGCGCCCGCGCGCGTGGGCACGAGGTTTTGCTTGAGCTGCCGATGGAGCCGTTCGATCCCGACGCGGACGACACCGGCCCGCAAGCCTTGCTCTCCAGCGCCAGCGCGCAGCAGAACATCACCCGGCTTGAGCTCTTGCTCTCGCGCGGCTCGGGCTATTTCGGCGTCACCAATTATCAGGGCGCGCGCTTCGCTACGTCGGCGCAGGCCTCGCAGCCGGTGGTGCAGGCGCTGCGCCGGCGCGGCCTTGTGTTCATCACCTCCGGCATCGGCCAGCGCACCGCGCTTTCGGTGGAAGCCCAGCGCGCAGGGCTTTCCAACACCGCCGCAGACCGCATCATCGACGCGCGCCGCGAAGCTTCCTCGATCGATGAGCAATTGCTCAATCTCGAAGCGCTCGCGCTGCAGAATCAGAGCGCCATCGGCGCGGGCTTTGCCTATCCTGTGACCATGGAGCAAGTGAGCCGCTGGGCGCGCGACATCGAAACGCGCGGCTATCAATTGGCGCCCGCCTCGGCCGTGCT
>DAOMPU010000253.1:0-4109 GCA_035444925.1 Terricaulis sp.
TCTGCATGATCACGGTTTTACCCGTGCGCGGCTGCGCCACGATCAGCGAACGCTGGCCTTTGCCGATAGGGGCGACGATGTCGATAATGCGGCCGGTTTTGTCTTTGATGGTGGGGTCATCAAGCTCCATCTTCAGCCGCTCCGTCGGGTAGAGCGGCGTCAGATTGTCGAAATGCACCTTGTGGCGGACGCGTTCAGGGTCTTCGAAATTGACGGAGTTCACTTTCGTCAGCGCGAAATAGCGCTCGCCGTCCTTCGGGGCCTTGATCTGGCCTTCCACCGTGTCGCCGGTGCGGAGGCCGAATTTGCGGATCTGCTGGGGCGAGACGTAGATGTCGTCCGGGCCGGGCAAATAGTTCGATTGCGGGCTGCGCAGAAAGCCGAAGCCGTCGGAGAGGATTTCAACGACGCCCGCGCCGCCGATCTCGACGCCGCGCTCGGCCATCTGCTTCAGGATGGCGAAATACATATCCTGCGTGCGCAGGGTGTTTGCGCCCTCGATCTCAAGCGATTCCGCAATCGCCAGCACTTCGGCCGGCGGCTTGCGCTTCAGCTCTTGCAGCGTCAGCGAGGTGAGCTCTTCGAGGGCTTGTTGTTCAGTCATGTGGGTCTCGGAAAACGGAGTCCGGGCGCGAGCGGGCGCTGGGCGGAGGCCGTCAGAATTGGTTCAGGTTGAGCCGGCGGATGGGGAAAGTGCTGAGCGCCGCCGTCGCGCGCGCATGCCCCGAAGAGGCTGCGCTGGGCGCATGGACACCACAACCGGGCAGGGCCGTCAAGCCGGTAAGCGCCGGCGCTTTGGGCTGTTCAGGGCTCGAGTGTCGCCAGCAACACAGCCGCGATGGCCACGAGGAAAGGCACCTCGCTCATCAGCCGCCAGAACTTCTCTGTATGGCGCCGCTCGCCGCTCGCGAGCTTGCGTCCCGTTGAAGTTAGGAAGCCGTGATAGCCGCTCAAGCCTATCACCAAGATTAATTTGCCCCAGAACCAGTGCGGCACGGCCGCCAGCGCCTCGCCGATCGGGCGGTCCCAATCGGCTGAGACGTAGGTGAAAAACAGGTAGAGGCCGAAAATCCAGGAAAGCACCAGCGCCGGCCCCAGGATGATCAGCCGGAGATTGCGCGCGGCCTTCAGCATCGTGGTTTCCAACTCGCCGCCGGGCGTGCTGGAGGTGATGTAGGCGTAGAAGCGCGGCAGCATCAGCAGGCCGGCGATCCAGGCGATCACGGCGATGATGTGCAGCGCCCGCGCCAGATTGTAGCCGATCACGTGGTCCATCAGAGGCCGCTCCGCTGCGGGCAAAGGCCCGCGCTGGCGGGGCAAAGCCGCGCCCCGCGCTCCGAACAGGTCTTACCCGGCTGCTCCATGGCGCGCGCGGCCAAATCGGCCAGCGCGTCAATGAAGCGCGGGGCCGCGCCCAAAGCGGGCGCGCGCAGATAGAACGGCAATTGCAAACGCTTCGCGAGTTCGGCGTATTCGATGTCCAGCTCCACCAGCGTCTCGACATGCTCGGAAACAAACGCGATCGGCGAGATCAGCAAGCCAGCGCCATCCTTGGCCGCCTGATGAATTTCCGCTTCGGTGGACGGCCCGATCCATTTCATCGGCCCGACGCGCGATTGGTAGGAAATGCGCGTCTCCCATTCGGCCGGCAGCAATTTGCGCACGGAAGCGGCGGTGGCTTCCACTTGCCATTGATACGGATCGCCGCGATCGATCACGCTTTGCGGCAAGCCGTGCGCGGAAAACAGCACGCGCGGCTTGGCCGGTGAGCCGCCGCGCTTCCAGGCTTGCAGGATCGCATCGGCGTGCGCCTCGGCCAGCGGCGCATTGGTGGGATAGCAGCAGATCGTGGAAGCGGGCAGGGCGCTCGCGCGGCGCCACGCCGCAAGCGAGGAGCCGGTCGTGGTGCTCGAATATTGCGGATAGAGCGGCAGCAGGATCGCGTCGGTCGCGCCCCAGGCCTCCGCCGCCTTGGCCGCATCCTTGGTGAAGGGCCGCCAATAGCGCATCGCCGGGAAGCATTTGAATGTCACATTCGAGATGCGCTTGCCCATCGCCGCTTCCAGCGCTTCGGCTTGCTTCAATGTTTCGGGCAAGAGCGGCGAGCCGCCGCCCATAAAAGCGTAATTGGCTTTCGCCAATTTCTCGCGCGTGCGCGAAATAAGCTGCGCCAGCATAAAACGGAACGGCTGCGGCAAGCCGATAATGGCTTTGTCATTGAACAGATTGAATAGGAACGGCCGCACGGCTTTGGGCTGATCTGGCCCGCCAAGATTGAACAGAATGATCGCCACCCGGCGCGAGCTCATCACCCGCAGGCCCGGGCTCTTATCTTCCTCCCGTTCGAGCGGGATCGCGCTCATGGCGCGCCTTTCACCACGCGCACCAGATGCGCGAGATTTTCCGGCGTGGCTTGCGGCGTGATGCCGTGGCCCAGATTGAAAATGTGCGGCCCGGCTTTGAAGGCTTCCACCACTTCGCGCGCGCCGCGCTCCAAAGCATCGCCGCCCGCCACGAGCAATTGCGGATCGAGATTGCCTTGCAGCGCCATGTTCGCCGGCGTCACGGAGCGCGCGTAAGCGGCGGACGTTTGCGTATCCACGCCCAGCGCATCGACGCCGGTTTCGCGCACATAGGCCTCCATGTTCGCGCCCGCGCCGCGCGGGAAACCGATGATCGGCACGGAAACGCCAAGCGCCCGCAGGCGCGCGATCAAAGTCTTGGTCGGCCCAATCACGACGCGATTGAACACCGCCGGCGGCAAGCCTTCGGCCCAGCTCTCGAAAAGCTGCAAACAATCTGCGCCGGCTTTCACTTGCGCGGCCAGATGATGCGCCGTGGTTTCAGCCAAGGTGGCCAACAGCGCGTCCACTTCCGCGCCGCGCTGATAGATCGCCCGGCGAGCCTCGTCCTTATCGCCGCCGCGGCCTTGCAGCATGTAGGTCGCCACCGTCCAGGGCGCGCCGGCGAAACCGATCAGCGCCACGCCTTCAGGCAAGCCGCCGCGGATGCGCTCCACGGTTTCATAGACCGGCGCGAGCCGTTGGATCGCTTTCTCGGAATCCGCGAACACCCAGCCGCTCTCTTCCAGCAACGGCTCCAGCCGCGGGCCTTCGCCTTCCACGAACCAGACCTTCCGCCCCAGCGCGTCCGGCACAACCAGAATGTCCGAAAACAGAATCGCCGCATCGAGCGGAAAGCGCCGTAGCGGCTGCATTACCGCCTCGGTCGCCAGAGAAGGGGAGTAGCAGAAATCCAGGAAGCTCTTGGCCCGGGTGCGCAGCTCCCGGTACTCGGGCAAATATCTTCCCGCTTGGCGCATGATCCAAATAGGCGGGCGCTCAAGCCTCTCGCCCTTTAAAGCCCGTAAGAGCGCAAGCGACGTTTCCCGACCGGCCATGGCGCCTTCTAAACTCAAATCTAAAGATTGAAGAGGGGAGGAGAAGTTGTTGTAGGGGTCCGAATAGCAGGACAGATCGGCTTCCCACAGCCTTTCCCCAGCTTTGTCCCCTGCGGCTTATGGTCAAAATCCATTAACCATGAGGGGGTTGGCTTGCGGAAACCGGCTGCACGATTCTCGGGCGCCGATTTATCCCGGATGTGGAGAAGCTCTGGGGGAATCGCGGGCGGGCGCCTGTGAATCGGGGGTGAGACCCAGAACACCCGTTCCACCCGCGCGCTGATCCTTCGAGTTTCAACAGCTTGTCCACAGCGGGCGAAGCACTGATATGGTGCGGCGATGCGCGAACGCCTGGGTACTTATTTCAACGTCCACCTGGTCTCGGACTCGACGGGGGAGACCCTCGCGGGGGTGATGCGCGCCACCTGCGCCCAGTTCGATGACATCCTCCCGATCGAGCATTCCTATTTCCTGGTCCGCTCCGTGCGCCAGCTGGAGCGGGTGGTGCGCGAGATCGAGGCCGCGCCGGGCATCGTCATGTTTACGCTGTCAAACATGGAACACCGCGCCCTGCTGGAAACCAGCTGCCGGGAGATGGGCATGCCGTGTGTGGCCGTGCTCGATCCCGTGCTCGACGCCACTTCGCGTTATCTCGGCCAGGAGCTGAACCATAAGGTCGGCGCCTCGCGGAAGCTGACGGCGGAATATT
>DAOMPU010000254.1:0-4100 GCA_035444925.1 Terricaulis sp.
CTGCTTTCCAAGCGCCGAAGGCGCGACCGGGTTGCTGGTCGTGGCCGCCGATCACGAAGTCCCGGACGATGATGTGATCAGTGTGCGCAGCGAGCTCTGGTCGATTTTCACGAACAGCTAACGCTCACCACGAAGCGGCGATCGCGGCGTTCTTGAAAATCTCCGCGATGCGCCGGCGCGTACCGGGCGTCGTATCTTCCGGCAGCGCGTCGATCGGGAAAAATGCGCGCTCGGCGATTTCGGCATCGTGCTTGGGCGCGCAGGGGCGCCAGCTGTCGATGCGGTAGAGCGCGACGTGATCGTTGGGGAAGTTCGCGTGGTTGGCGTAGAAGCCGATCAGGCGCGGCGCGCCTTCCCCTTCCACGCCGCCTTCTTCCGCCATCTCGCGCAAGACCGCTTCGGCGGCGCTCTCGCCATGCTCGACGCCGCCGCCGGGAAAGTGCCAGCCTTTCGCGTAGGTGTGGCGCACCATCAGCACGCGCCCGGCCTCGTCACACGCGACGCCGCGCACGCCCAGCGTCATCGGCCGCGAAAGGCGCCACCAGGCGCGGAACAGCGGGGTCAGCACCGGTTCCCATGCTACACGCCAATCGCTCATGCGCCCTTGCCCAAATGCTTGATCTTCCACATCCTGCAAGCGGGAACGCGACAATCGGCGCGCGCCACGAACTGCAACGCGACCTTGCATGGGGCGCCCCCGTTTGTCATCCGCCGGCCCCATGAGTGTTTTCGAAATGCCAGCGCCGAAACTGGCGGGCGGCCCGTATGTCATGGGCGTGCTTAATCTAACGCCCGATTCCTTTTCCGATGGCGGCCAATGGGCCGAAGGCGGGGCCGTGCGCCACGGCCTCGCCATGCTGGAAGCGGGCGCGGACATCATTGATGTCGGCGGCGAATCGACCCGCCCCGGCGCGGACGCGGTGGATGAGCGCGAAGAGATCGCGCGCGTCGTTCCGGTGATCGCGTGCCTGCGCGCCGCAACCAAGGCGCCGATCTCGATCGATACGATGAAGCCGGCGGTGGCGCTGGCGGCGATGCAGGCGGGCGCAAGCATCTGGAATGACGTGGCCGCGCTTTCCGCGCCCGGCGCGCTGGAAACGGCGGCTTCGATGCAGCGCCCGGTGATCTTGATGCACATGCAAGGCGCGCCGCGCACGATGCAGGATGCGCCGCATTATGGCGACGTGGTGTCGGAAGTGATCGCGTATTTGAAGGCGCGCGTGGATGCGGCGGCGGCGAAAGGCGTGGCGGAAATCTGGGTCGATCCGGGCATCGGGTTTGGCAAAACGCTGGCGCACAATCTGGCGCTTCTGCGCAGCGTGCGGCGGATCGCGGATGAAACCGGGCGCCTGGTGCTGATCGGCGCCTCGCGCAAGCGCTTCATCGCCGCGATTGATGCAAAGGCCGCGCGCGCGGGCGAGGATCGCCTGGGCGGCTCGATCGCCGCCGCGCTGCTGGCGGCGCAGCAGGGCGCGGCCATGGTGCGCGTGCATGACGTGGCCGAGACGGTGCAGGCGCTGAAGGTGTGGCGGGCGGCTTCGCCATAAACGCTTCCCTGCCGAGCGCCCCGCGCAAGCGGAGCCGAGAGCAGGGATCCAGAGCAACAGGCGCGGCTCTTGGCTCTGGATCCCTGATCGTCCCCCGGCTTGCGCCGGGGCTGCGTCAGGGAAACGGGGGTCGCTTTATCGCTTGGGCGTTTCTACATAAGCGCCCATGACCCGCACCAATCCCCAGGGCCGCGTTCTCATTATCGCCGGATCGGATTCCGGCGGGGGGGCGGGCATTCAGGCCGACATCAAGACCGTCACCGCGCTCGGCGGCTACGCCATGACGGCGATCACGGCGGTTACGGTGCAGAACACGCTGGGCGTTTCCAACGTGCACGCGATCCCGCCGCACATCGTGCGCGAGCAGATTGATTCCGTGATGGGCGATCTGGGCGCCGACGCCTGGAAGCTCGGCATGCTTTGCACCGCCGCGCACGCGCGCGAAGTGCTGAAGGCGTTCGAGGCTTTGGGCCGCTGCGCGCCGATCGTGCTCGATCCGGTAATGATCGCCAAGGGCGGCGCTTCGCTGCTGGCGGCCGATGCGGTGGCGCTGATCCGCGATGAGCTGACCGCGCTGGCCGCGATCGTCACGCCCAACGCGCCCGAGGCCGAGGCGCTGACCGGCGTTTCCGTCGCCGATCTCGATGGGCAAAAGCGGGCGGCGGAAATTCTCGTTTCAAAGCTGGGCGCCGGCGCGGCCTTGGTGAAGGGCGGCCACATCGAGAGCGAGACCATCCACGACGTGCTGCTGACCCAATCGGGCTTTCACATCTTCCAGTGCCCGCGCATCCATTCGCGCGCCACCCACGGCACCGGCTGCACGCTGGCTTCGGCGATCGCGGCGCGGATTGCGTTCGGTTCGGACATGGCGGCGGCGGTGGATGAGGGGCGCGGGTACCTCCTCGAAGCGATCCGCCAGGCGCCTGGCTTGGGCTTGGGGCACCAGCCTTTGGGCCATGGCTGGCCGATGACGCGCCTCGGCTAAGCCCCTCTCGCCTTAAAAGCGAGCCCGTTGCACGCTTAACCGGCGACAGTGCTGGCGCCCCGCGCCCGCCTTGCCATAGAAAATGGCCATGAAAATCTGGATCGTCCACGCCTTTACCGACCGCGTGTTCACCGGCAACCCGGCGGCCGTCGTGCCGCTGGAGCGCTGGCTGCCGGACGCCGCGCTGCAAACCATTGCGGCCGAAAACAAGCTCTCGGAAACCGCGTTCCTGGCGCCGACGGGCCTGAAAGGGAATTACCAGCTGCGCTGGTTCACGCCCGCGACGGAAGTGCCGCTCTGCGGGCACGCCACGCTGGCGGCGGGGGCGATGGTGCTTTCGGAGATCGAGCCGGGCCTCGAGGTGGTGGTGTTCGACACGCACGCCGGGGCGCTGGTGGTGCGTTCCACGCCCGAGGGCTACACGCTCGATCTGCCGCGCAAGCAGCGCCTCTCCTGGGATCCGCCCAAAGCGCTGGCGGAGGCGCTGGGCGTGGAGGGCTTCGCCGATGCGTTCACCGGCGAATACGCCTGCGTGGTGCTGGACAGTGAAAAGCAGCTGAAGAAGCTGAAGCCCGATTTCGCCGCGATCGATCAGATCGTGCGCGGGCCGCGCCAGGGGTGCCTTGTGGTCACCGCGCCGGCGGATGAAGGCAAGCCGTACGATTTCGCCACGCGCTTTTTCGGCCCCGGCGTCGGCATCAACGAAGACCCGGTGACGGGCTCTGCCTTTGCGGACGCCGCGCCCTATTGGTGCGATCGCTTCGATATGGAAAGCGTGGTGGGCTTTCAGGCCTCCAAGCGCGGCGGCTATATGCGCGCGATCCAAACGCTCTCCAGCGTGCGCCTGTTGGGGCAAGTGGCGGTGTATTTACGCGGCGAACTCGACCCTTCGATCGCGCGGCTGCACAATCGCGCCGCGGAAGAACCTGAAGCGCCGCGCCGCCGCAAGCGCCGCGCCAAGCGGGTGCTGCCGGCGATTTTCGAGGAGCCGCTGCTGCCGGGCCTCGAAGATGGTGCGCCCCCGCCGCCGACCTCCCATCCCGCCCCGCCGGAAAACGGCGCGCTGCCGGCCCCGCGGATCGTGGTGACGGACGCGAAATAAACGCGCGCGCCCGCCGGGAATTTTTGCGCGCGACGGGGCGCGAATAATGTATGCTACGCGCTTCACGGCGACCCCATTGAGATGCAGCGAAAATTAACCGTCATCCTCTCCGCCGACGTGGTCGGCTATAGCGCTTTGATGGAGCGGGACGAGGCGGGTACGCTCTCGCGGCTCGAACACAACCGCAAAACTCTGTTTGACCCTCGCGTGGCCGCGCAGGGCGGGCGCATCTTCAAAGTGATGGGCGATGGCGTCCTGATCGAATTCCCGAGCGCGATCTCGGCGGTGGCGTGCGCGCTGGAGGTGCAGCAGGCCACCGAAGCGGCGGAAGCTGACCGGCCCGAGGGCGAGCGGCTGCGCTACCGGGTGGGCATCAATCTGGGCGATGTGATCATCCAGGGCGACGATATCTACGGCGACGGGGTGAACGTGGCCGCGCGCCTGCAGGCGCTGGCCCCGGTGGGCG
>DAOMPU010000255.1:0-1382 GCA_035444925.1 Terricaulis sp.
CTGGAAGTTGAAAACCACATCGAGGTTCAAGAAGTGGTAGAGCGCCATATAGGCTGCCGCGGCGAGCCCTACGCAAGCCGCAAGAGCCGGCGGACGCCGTAGCGCTGTCTCGCCCGCTGCGATGATTACGAAGACGCCAACTGGAACGAGGGCCATATAGGCGCCGCCCGGCAGAAGTGCGGCAAGAGCGACGCCGATGAGCGCGATCAGAAGCCACGCCGTAAACAGCAGCGCCTCTGCTCCGGCGCGGCGCGCGAAGCCGACACCGATCAGAAGCGAAAGCAGCACGCTCAATGAAATCAGCGCGATGCGTGCGGGCCAGGGATAGGGGTGGTCCAACGGGTGGATGCCGGGCCAGACGCCGAGAGGGAATGAAAGCGCCCAGCCAAGCGCGAGGTGGCCGATAATGAGCGTCATCATGGCCAGCCCCGCCCAGCCGAGGCGGCGCGGCGAAAGCGCTTTGCGCACGAGCGCCAGACCAAGAACCAGCACCAGAAACACGCTCGCGAGCGGGAGGTTGAGCGCGGATGGCCAATGCAGCAGCGTCTGGCCAAAGACGTCGAAATAGGTCGCCTCGCCCGCGTCACGCAGGTTTTCAAGCGGCGCATCCTGAAGCGCGGCGAGCACGGCGGAGATATTCTCGCCGTGGTGGGCCATGCTTGCCTGGGAGAGGTGTGCGTTGTCATCTCGCGCGGAATGGTAGAGCGCGACCTCGCGCGAGAAGGCGAAGTTCATCGCCATCGCGCCCGCGTCCTTGTAGATCGTGAGGTCCGTGTTGTTCGGCATGCGCCGATACACTTCGTAGAAAAGCGAATTGGCGACCGGGTGTGGTGCGCTTTGTGCGAACGCTTGGATCAGCGGCGCGGCGCCGGCGCTTGTTTCAAACATTGCACTGGGGCCAGAGACCCCGCGGGCCTCCATGTTGAGCACCAGTTCCACGCGCTCCATGAGGGGATGCTTGCGTGCGAAAGCCATGGCGCCGCGCAGACCGGCCTCTTCGCCGTCGGCGAAGAGGAACACGATATCGTTTTGCGTCGGTGTCTCGGCGATCCGGCGGGCGATCTCCAACATGACCGCTATGCCGGCCAGATCGTCTCCCGCGCCGGGCGCAATCGGGGCGCTGTCGTAGTGCGCAGTGACAAGGATGATATCCTCGCCCGCGCCGTCTTTGACCGCCACGATGTTCTCGACAAAGCTGCAACCGGGCGCGAAGTCGGTGCAGATGAGATCGGATTGAATCTCGGGCGCATAGCCAAGCGCGCGTAGCTCCGTTTCAATGCGGGTGCGGATGAGGCGATTGTGCGCCGAGCCAATGGGGTGCGCCCGATTTTCAGGATTGATGCGCGTGAGCGTGGCGTATGCGCTTGCTGAGTCAAAGCGCG
>DAOMPU010000255.1:1482-2654 GCA_035444925.1 Terricaulis sp.
AGCCAACTGGCGAGCGGGCGCAACGGCGCCGGCAATGACGTACGTTGCAGAAGAACAGGGTCGGCGTTGCGCTGAAAGGCCGTGGTGGCGCCAAGGAAACCGCACCAGACCATCGCATAGCGCGCCAATTCCTCCGTCCAAGCCAGCGGCTCGGACAGGAGATAGCGCGACACCACCTGCACGAGCATGCATCCCAGCATGAGCGCCAAAGCGGCGCAGGACAGCGCGAGAGCGATGCGCGCCAACACATCGGAGACGACGCCAAGCCAGCGGGCGAACGCGGTCATGGCGCGGCCTGCGTGGTTTGCGCGACCCAGGCGCTGTATTGGGCGACGGCCGCACTGTTGTCCCAGCGCGACATCGGAATGCGCGCGCTGGCCGTTACCCATTCCTGCCGCTCTGCGTCGGTGAGATCGATCCACTCGATGCCGACTTCGGTGAGGCGTGCGCGGTCGCGGGCTTGAGTGTCGCGTATCCAGCGGCGGTTGGCTTCGCGCCCGGCTGCGAACGCCGCTTCGAGCGTCGCTCTTTGCGCATCGCTGAGCGTGTCGTACCAGCGCGTGGAGATGACGATGAGGCGCGAGGCCGGCCCCATGCGCAGATCCGTGAAATAATCGAGCACTGAGCCATGGCCAAACATGGGCGCGATGTTGGGCGGGTTGAGATAGGCGTCCACCATGCCCGACTGAAGCGCCTGCGCGACTTCTTCCCATGCGACTTGCACGCCACGCACGTCCCAAGCGTTGAGCAAGCTGAAATCCGCAGCGCTTAGCACGCGTAAGCGCAAACGGCGCAAATCCGCCATGCTACGAACGGGGGCTCCGCGTGTGAACAGGCCAACCATTGAACCAGTGTAAGCAAGGTCGATGAGACGCAGATGGTGTTTCTCAAGATCCTCAGAAACGCGCTGCAGATAAGGTGTTTCCGCGAGGAACCGATCCATATGCTCGTAGGAGTTTATGACGAATGGGCGCGCACTGGCGCTGGCCGTGGGGGACCAGCGGCCGACTTCGTCGCCGCCGGTTTCATTGATTTCGAGGAGGCCGAGTTGGGTCTGATAGATGCGGTCACGCTCGTTGCCGAGTGAGCTGTTGGCGTAGATGTTGACTGGCCAGTCACCGGCTCGGAGCACATCGGCGCAGGCGCTGATCCAAGCGAACACGCCATTGTGC
>DAOMPU010000255.1:2754-4081 GCA_035444925.1 Terricaulis sp.
AGGACGAACCAGATGCCCTCCAGGCCCAATGAGGTTACGATTTCGACCAGCTCATCGGGTATCTTGTGGAGGACGATCAGATAACTCAGTAGTGAAGCGGCGGCGATGATCATAAAGATCGAGCCGGTGAGCTGCGCGGTGCGCGAGATGCTCTCTGTGATGTCCGGCCATTTGATCTCGCGGAAGACCAGCCCGATCGTCAGCGCGGCGACGCAAGCGAGGGCGCCTGCCTCGATCGGAGTGGTGATGCCGAACACGATGCCGCCGATGATGATCACGGGCAGCAGCAACGCTGGAATCGCGCGGCGCAAAGTTGGCCAAAGCGGAGGGAGTTCCGCGCCTGCGCCGCCCGGGTGCCCTTCCTTGCGGGCGATGATCGCGTTGGTGATGAAGAGCGAGAGCGCTAACAAAAGGCCGGGCACGACGCCGCCGGCGAACAGTGCGGCGACATCGGTGGCGGTGATCGCGCCATACATGATCAAGATGATGGAGGGCGGGATGATTGGCGCAATGACGGAGGCCGAGGCCGTTAGCGCGCCCGCGTAGTAACGGTCGTACCCGTGGCGTTCCATCTGCGGTACAAAGGTTTTGGTGAGCGCCGCGATATCAGCCGACGCCGAACCGCTGATGCCGGCGAAGAAAACCGACGTCATGATATTGACGTGGCCGAGGCCCCCGCGCAGGCGGCCGAAGATGAGCATGGAAAAATCGATCAGCGCACGTGTCACCCCGGCGCGATTCATGAACTCGCCGGCGAGCACGAAGAGTGGCATCGCCATGATGGCGAACACGTCCACTTGCGTGAAAATGCGTTGGGGGATTGCCGCGAGATAACGGGTGCTGTCGGTGATGATGAAGGAAAGCACGGCGGCCGCGCCGAGCGCGTAAGCCATCGCCACGCCGCTCAAGAGCAACGCGAGCATGAGCGCGAGAATTGCGAGCGCCTTCACCTTGGTTACTCCGCCGCGGCCGGGGCAGGGGTGCCGATGCTTTGGATGTCGTCCAATGGCCAGATTGGACGGCGCAGGCGCTTGTAAGGTCTTCCCGCCACATCGCCGTTTAGCGCGCCTGGCGTGTCGCAGTAGATGATGGCGCCGGCGCGGTGGGAGAAGCCGGCGTAGAAATGGTGGGTCGATTTGACGACCAGGATGCGTTTTGACCACACATCCATCCCAGCGGCGATCAGCCCTTCGGGCGAGAACGGCTGCTGGCGAATGTCGTTGAGGATGATCTCAACGCCATTGGCGGAAATGAGCGCCGTGCGGCCGAGAGCGGTTTGCCCCGTCGCGATGTGTGGCTGGGTGGCGTCGGTGCGCAGGCGCACGAT
>DAOMPU010000256.1:0-4080 GCA_035444925.1 Terricaulis sp.
AAAGCCAGGAACGCGATCGTCACGCCCGCCGCCCATAGCCATTCGGGATACGTGCGCGCATTGAGCGGCGCGATCCATGTCCAAAAGCCCACGCCCGCCGCGGCGATCAAAAGCCCCGTCGCTAGCGCGCGGGCGATGATCCAGGCGTTATGCAGGAGCCGCGTGTCGGCCATTTTGCCCGCCATTGTCTAGCGCGGTATGCCCATTATGTCGCCGCGTACACGCGCAGCGGCAATCAGCCCACGCAATGCGCCCAAATCCGCATCGCTAAGAGCACGCTTGGGCAAAACGAAAATCATCGCCGGCGTAAGCACGAAATGGAAAACGACATCTGCTTCGATTACATCGGCAAACCCACGCCACGGCGCTTCAATCTGGAGCACAGACGACTCCATCCGCACAGTCGCTTCGTCAATTCGCCAATCGTCTGGAATCGCACCGCTTGGCGTCGCCGCATTGGCCCTCATGAACGCGCGCCACGTTTGCGACTGCAGCGCCAGCATCAAGACCAATGGAACGAGCGCTATCAATACCGCCGCAGCTATAACGCCGGCGCTGGCGTCGAGCGCGTAGGATAAAAACACCAGCACCGCAATCGGCGCGGCATGAATGAGCAGCGCGTTCAATCCGTTGGCACGGTTGATGAACGGCCAGGGCGAACGGCGCATCGCTCGCTCTGCCTGCGATAGCATCACGCCCCGAACAATAATCGGCTCCATGCCTATTCTAGCCTCAACACCCGCACCATGTTGGTCTTCCCCGCCCGCCCGAACGGGATGCCGGCGATGATGGCGACGCGATCACCTGCTTCGGCGACGCCGAGCTGGCGCACGGCCGCATCCGCTTTTTCCACCATCTCTTCGACGTTGGCGACATCCTCGGTGACGACCGAGCGCACGCCCCACACCAGGCTGAGCCGCCGCGCCGTGCCTTGCAGCGGCGTCAGCCCGATCACGCCGCAGCGCGGGCGCTCGCGCGCGACGCGGATGGCGGTGGAGCCGGTGGCGGTGAAGGCGACGATGGTGGCGCAGCCGATCGTGTCGGCGATGTGGCGCGCAGAAAGCGCGATCGCGTCGGCCGTGGTGGCTTGCGGGGGCGTCATGTCGCGCGGGAGCGCGGCCCAATATTCGTTGTCGTCCTCCACGGCGCGGATGATGCGGTCCATGATCGCCACCGCGCTTTGCGGGTGGCGGCCCACGGCGCTTTCAGCGGAGAGCATCACTGCATCCGCGCCTTGATAGACGGCGGTGGCGACGTCAGAGGCTTCCGCGCGCGTAGGCGTAGGCGCATCGACCATGCTTTCCAGCATGTGCGTGGCGACGATCACCGGCTTGCCCGCCGCGCGCGCGGCGCGGATGATCTGGCGCTGGGCGATGGGCACCATTTCCGGCGGCAATTCCACGCCCAGATCGCCGCGCGCAACCATGACGGCGTCGGACAATTCCACGATCTCGACGATCTGCTGCAGCGCGCTTGGCTTCTCGATCTTGGAGATGATGCCGGCGCGATCGCCGATCAGCTCACGCGCCTCGCGCACATCCTCTGGATGCTGCACGAACGAGAGCGCGATGTAATCGACGCCAAGATCGAGTGCGAAGGCGAGGTCTTCGCGGTCCTTCTCCGTCAACGCCGAGATCGGGATGCGGCGGGTGGGAACGTTGAGCCCCTTCTGGTTTTTCAACGGCCCGCCGAAATCCACGCGCGCTTTCAGCTGCGTGCGCCCAACTTCCGTGACGGTGATCTGCAATTTGCCGTCGTCGAGCTTTAGAATGTCGCCAATCTCAAGCGCCTGCACGATCTCGGGATGGGGCAAACGGATGAGGCCGGGGCCGCCGGGATCGTTAGAGGCTTCAATCGTGACGATCTCGTTATAGCGAAGCTTGATCTCCCCGCCTTCAAACGTGCCGACGCGAATTTTCGGTCCCTGCAGATCGGCGAACACACCAACGGACACGCCGGCCTTGGCTTCCGCTTCGCGGATCGCTTGCATACGGCGGGCGTGATCATCCTTGCTTCCATGGCTGAAATTCAGCCGGAAGCAATCGACCCCGGCCTGGATCAGCATGGCCAGCCGCTCGGGCGGGTCGCTGGCCGGGCCCATGGTGGCGACAATCTTACAATCGCGTGCGCGCATTTGTGCTCCGCGGGCAGTAGGCAATGGGCAGTAGGCAATAGTGACTCGCCGCCGCGGGAGCAATGGCGCGCGCCTGCCTATTGCCGACTGCCTACTGCCCCATCTTGTACGGACCGCCCTTTTCCAGCGCGCGCTGATAGGCGGGGCGCGCCTGCTGGGCTTTGCGCACACGCGCCAGATTGGCGAAACGCTCCAGTCCGCCGCGCTGAGCGGCGGCGTCGAGCACGAAGCTCATCTGGATGTCGGCGGCGGTAAAGCGCCCGGCGGCGAAATGATCGCGCCCCTCAAGCGCGGCATCGGCGTGCGCCAAATGGCTGGCGATCTCGGGCTCAATGCGCATCTGCATCAGCGGCGCGCCCGCCTCGCCCAACATGCCGACATAGAGCTTCAACAGCAGCGGCAGCATGGCCGAGCCTTCGGCGAAGTGGAGCCAATAAACATAATCCGCGCGCGCCGCATCGCCGGGCGCAACGGCGAGCTTTCCGCCCGCCTCCGTCTCCGCGAAATATTCGATGATGGCGCCGCTTTCGGCGAAGATTTTCCCATCACGCTCAATCAGCGGCGATTTGCCGAGCGGATGAACCGCTTTGAGTTCAGGCGGCGCGAGGCGCGTTTGCGGATTGCGCGCATAGCGGCGCACTTCGTACGCGAGCCCGAGCTCTTCGAGCAGCCACAGCACGCGCTGGGAGCGGCTCTCTTCCAAATGATGGACGATGATGGGCATGCGCCGCTCCTAATAGGCCGCGAAATTCAGTTTCAGGCCCCGCTCCGGCCAGCGGAGTTTCGCCAGCTTGCCTGTGCCGGAGAGCGTCACGTACGCGTCGCGCATATCGGCGCCGCCGAAGCAGATGTTCGTCACCAGCGGATCGGGCAATGGCGTGTGCGTGAATGCGCCCGCGGGGGTGATCGTGGTGACGCCCCCATTCAGAATGGTGGCCACGCACACATCGCCATTGGCCTGCACCGCGAGGCTGTCGAAATAGACATGGCCCGGATAGGTGAAAACGTGGCGCCCGATGGCGCCGAGGCCGGGCGGCGCGACTTGGCCTTCGCCGGTCACGTCAAACGCCCAGAGCTTTCCGGTTTCGGTCTCGGCCGCGTAGATGACTTTTTCATCAGGAGAGAGCCCCACGCCATTAAGGCCCGTGCCGCCATAGGCCGCCTCGCGGATCAGCGACCCGTCTGTCTTGCAATAATAGAGCCCGCCGCGCTCCGAGCTGCGCGGATAGGTTTTGCCGAGATCGGTGAACCAGATCGCGCCGCTTTTATCGAACACAAGATCGTTGGGGCCGGAGAGGCGCTGGCCGTTGATCTTATCATAGAGCCGCTCGACCTTTCCGGTGGAAAGATCGACGCGCTCGATGCGGCCGGTTTCATAATCCTTTGGCGCGTGGCCAGGGATCAAGAGCCCGCCCATATCGTGATATTCAAAGCCGCCATTATTGGTGAGGTAGATCGCGCCATCGGGGCCGAGCGCCGCGCCATTTGGGCCGCCGGGGATTTCCGCGATGGTTTCGCGCTTGCCGTTCCACACGCGCGTCAGCGTTTTGCGCTGGATTTCAACCAGGATCACCGAGCCGTCCGGCATGATCACCGGGCCTTCGGGGAAGCCGAGGCCTTCGCAGAGGATTTCAAGATTGCTCATGGGCTTAAGCTTAGCGCGGCGCGCGCGGAAGGAAATCATACCCTTGGGTGAGCGCGTCACCTATTGCGTTGCAGCACGCGCACGAGGAAATCAGCGTCGTCCTTTTCGCCGCGCGCGACATGCTCGCGGCTCACTTCCTCCCAGGCGGAAAGATCAAGCGTCAAGCGCGCGTCACCCTCCGGTTCGAGGTTCACTTCGGTGAGGATGATGCGCTCGGCGAGAGGCAGCGTGGCTTCATAGAGCTGGGCGCCGCCGATGACGCAGATTTCCCCCGCCCCGCTCCGCTGCGCCATGGCGCGCG
>DAOMPU010000257.1:0-4070 GCA_035444925.1 Terricaulis sp.
CGTTCATCGCGCAAGTGGCCCTGGGCGACATCGCTTTCGGCACGCTTGAGTATCAGAGCATCTTCGCGGCCGGGCTTGCGCTCTTGGTGCTGACGCTGGTGTTCAACTTCATCGCCTTCGCCATGCAGCGCCGCTTCCGGGAGGCTTATTAATGAGCGCCGTCGATACGCCCGAAGCCGTGGCCGACATCACCGCCCAGCCCGAAGGCCTGGCGCTGCGCCGCTTCAAGGATAAGAGCTTCATCGTCTGGGGCGTGATCGCCACCATGATCGGGCTTGGCACGCTGGCGGCGCTGGTGGGCGATTTGATCGTCGATGGCGGCGCGCGCCTCACGCCGCAATTCTTCATGAGCTTTCCCTCGTCCAATCCGGCCGAGGCGGGCATTCTTTCCGCGTGGGTGGGCTCGATCCTGGTGATCATCACCACGGCGGCGTTCGCCATTCCGGTGGGCGTGCTGGCGGGCGTCTATCTGGAAGAATACGCGCCGAAAAATCCGCTCACCAGCGCGATCGAGATCGCGGTGAACAATCTGGCCGGCGTGCCTTCCATCATCTACGGCCTGCTGGCCGTGGGGCTGTTCGTGCAGCTGATGGGGCTTGGCCAATCGATTTTGACGGCGGGCATCACGCTCGCGCTGCTGATCTTGCCGGTGGTGATCGTGGCCACGCGCGAGGCGGTGCGCGGGGTGCCGCAGGATATCCGCAACGCCGCGCTGGCGGTGGGCGCCACCAAATGGCAGGCGACGCATCATCACGTGCTGCCCTACGCGCTGCCCGGCGTCGTCACCGGCGTCATCATCGGCATTTCGCGCGCGATCGGCGAAACCGCGCCGTTGATCCTGATCGGGGGACTTACGTTCGTCGCGTTCCTGCCGATTACGCGCCCGGGCGATGCGACGTTCGAGGTGGTCGGCGCGGTCGATCAATACGGGGCGCCGGTGACGCCGGATGCGTTCGAGACCGTGCGCATCCACCATGACGGCGTGGTGATCATGCCGGACTTCACCGAAGTTGAAGTCACGGCCGGGCAGGAGCTTGAGCTGCCGCATGGCGCCACGGTGCAATCAGTTGCCAGCCTTGGCGATGCGATCGCTTCGTGGTCTCCATCAAATTGGCTGGGCTCGGATTTCACCGTGATGCCGATCCAGATGTTCAACTGGACCTCGCGCCCGCAGGCGGCGTTCCTGGAGAACGCGGCGGCGGCGGGGCTGGTGCTGCTGGCCATCACGCTGCTGCTCAACGGCGCGGCGATCTGGCTGCGCTATCGGCTGAGGAAGAAGATCAAGTGGTAGGTGCTAGGTGCTAGGTGCTAGGTGTGAGGGCTTTCTCATTCCGGCCGGAGCGTAGCGGAGAGCCGGAACCCAGGGGCAACGCAGCGTCGCTTGCCCCTAGGTTCCAGATCGCGCTCCGCGCGTCTGGAATGAGATAATTCCTAGCACCTAGCACCCAGCACCTAATCCCGCCCTCGTTCTTTCGCCGCGCGCTTGGCTTCGCGCTTTAGGCGGCGGCGTTCTTTGGCGCGGGCGCGCAGATCGCGCAATTTGTGCCAGAAGCGCCGGCCGCGCTCCTTCGGCAGCGGCTCAAGATTTTTGCGGAATTCTTCCGCGCACGCGCGCCAGGAATAGCGCTCGGCCAGGGCGCGCGCGTCCTCGCGCTTCAGCTCCAAAGCGGCGAGGCACGCTTGGCGCAAATTCGTATCCACCACGCCGGCATTGGTGCCGGGCAGAATGTCCTTGGGGCCGGGCGCGACGAACGCGGCCACCGGCGTGCCGCAGGCGGCGGCCTCCAGGATCACCAGGCCAAACGTGTCGGTGAAACTGGGGAACACGAACACGTCCGCATCCGCATAATGGCGCGCCAGTTCCTCGCCGAACTTGGAGCCGGCGAAGCGCACGTCTGCATAATTTTTCTCAAGCTCTTCGCGCGCGGGCCCGTCGCCGACGACCACCTTGCTGCCCGGCAGATCGAGCTTCAAGAACGCCTCGATGTTCTTTTCCACCGCAACGCGGCCGACATAGACGAAGACTGGGCGCGGCAAATCCTTGAACACACCGCCATCGATGCCGCGCTTGGACGGATGGAACAGCTCCACGTCCACGCCGCGGCTCCAGATCGCGGTGTTGCGGAAGCCCTGCAGCTGCAGCTGCTCTTGCATGGTGGGCGTGGCCACCATCACGCGGCCGGATTTGTCGTGGAAGGCGTGCATGTAGCGATAGCCGGCCCAAAGCGGGATCCAGCGGAAGCGCGCATTCACGTATTCGGGAAATTGCGTGTGATAGCTCGTCGTGAACGGAAACTTGTGCTTGAGGCACACCGCGCGCGCGTCCCAGCCGAGCGGGCCTTCGGTGGCGATGTGCACCGCGTCCGGCGCGAAGGCCAGAAAGCGATCCTCCACATCGTCGCGCGCGCCGAGCGCGAGACGGATTTCCGAATAGGTGATCAGCGGCACCGTGTTGGGATAATCGGCCGGCGAAATCACTTCGACTTCGCAGCCCATCGCGGTCAATTCGCGATTGGTGTTGGCGAGGGTGCGCACCACCCCGTTCACCTGGGGCTCCCAGGCGTCGGTGACCAACAGGATTTTTTGCGCCAGCGGCGCGGTTTCGGGCGCGTCGGCCGCTTCGGGCGCGGGGGCTTGGGTGCTCACGGGGCCGGTTCTGACCATGCGTCGCCCCCGAACGCAAGCCCGGGCGCTGCGCGGGCTTGCCGTGGGGGCCGGACACGCGCAAAGGAGCGCGCATGCAACCAGCCTCGAGCGCCCCAAACCCCGCCGTCGCCATCGATTGGGATGGCCTCGACGATCTGAAATATCAGGACGAGGATGCGGCGGTGGCGGCGCTGCTGGCCGAGCCTCCGCTCGACGCCGCCGCGCGCGCCAGCGTGAACGCGGAGGCGCGCGCGCTGGTGACGCGGGCGCGGGGGCTGAAGCGCCGCAAAGGCGTGATGGAAAGCTTCCTCGAGGAATTCGGCCTCTCGAATTCAGAGGGCCTCGCGCTCATGTGCCTGGCCGAAGCGCTGCTGCGCGTGCCGGACGCGGAAACCGCGGACAAATTGATCGCCGAGAAAATCTCCACCGGCCAATGGGCCGCGCATCTGGGTAAATCCGATCATTGGCTCGTGAACGCCGGCACGTTCGGGCTGATGCTGACCGGCCATGTGGTCAAGCTGCCCGATGAGATGAAGGCCGAGCCAGGCAAGGTGATCGGCAATCTGATCAAGAACATGGGCGAGCCGGTAGTGCGCGCGGGCGCGATGCAGGCGATGCGCATTCTGGGCGAGCAATTCGTGCTCGGCCGCAATATCGACGCGGCGCTGAAGCGCGGCGCGGGCATGGTGCGCCAGGGGCTGGCCACGCGCTATTCGTTCGACATGCTGGGCGAAGGCGCGCGCACCAACGAGGATGCGGAGCGTTATCTTGCGGCGTACGCCAACGCGATCGACGCGGTGGGCGCCGATGCGGGCGGCAAAGGCCCGCATGCGTCGAACGGGGTTTCGGTGAAACTCTCGGCGCTGCATCCGCGCTACGAAGCGCGCCAGGAAGCGCGCGTGATGAAAGAGCTCTATCCGCGCATGCTGCAGCTCGCGGAAAAGGCTAAGCAATGGAATATCGGCCTCGCCATCGATGCGGAGGAAGCCGATCGGCTGGTGCTTTCGCTCAAGCTGTTTGAGAAGCTGGCTTTGGAGCCTTCGCTCAAAGGCTGGGAAGGGCTGGGCATCGTCATTCAGGCGTACCAGAAGCGCACGCGCGCGCTGATTGCCAAGCTTGCGCTGCTGGCGCGCGTGCGCGGCACGCCAATTCAGACGCGGCTTGTGAAAGGCGCCTATTGGGACGGCGAAGTGAAGCGCGCGCAGGTGATGGGCCGCAGCGATTTTCCGGTGTGGACCACCAAGGCCGCGACGGATGTGCATTACATGGCCTGCGCGCGCGATCTGCTCGCGGTGCGCGCCATCTTCCCGCAATTCGCCACGCACAACGCGCACACGGTGGCCGCCGTGCGCCGGCTGGCCGCGAGCGCGGGGCGTGAAGATTTCGAGTTTCAGCGCCTGCACGGCATGGGCGAGGCGCTCTAC
>DAOMPU010000258.1:0-4068 GCA_035444925.1 Terricaulis sp.
CGCTAAGGTCCGCCCCGACAGGGATTCGATGCGGGTTTTCATCATCACCATCGCTGCACTCGCGCTAAGCGCGTGTGGGCAAGCGGCGCGCAATTCCAGCGCGGGCGACTGCGCCTTTGAAACCACGCGCGAGATCGCGTGGCCGGAAGGCGATCTGACGCTGAGCGCCGCGGCGCAAAGCGCAGGCGAAACTTGCGCGGGCGCAGAGCTTTCGCTGGAGCTGCGCGCGGCTGGCGGCGCTGTGCTGCATCGCGTCGCCGCGCCCTATTACGCGCTCGCGTTCGGCGGCGAGGCGCCGGCCGAGCCGCCCGCCGTGGCGCGCGAAGAAGTGGAGCGCTTCCTCGCTGGCTGGGTAGATTTGCGCCCGATCCGCGCCTCGGCTTTGCCTGAGTGGCGCGAGGGCGCGGCGCAGCCGGGCGATGGCGCGCTGCCCTATCGCGCGGAAATCGCGCGCGATGCTTATGAACGCTACAGAAGCGCCAATCTGCCCGCACTTTGCCTTGCGGTGCGCGTGGACGGGGTGACGTGCATCGTGATCGAAGGCTCCGCCGCGCACGCCGTGCTTGGATACTCAGAATGAGACGCTTTGTGTTCGCCGCCGCGCTGCTCGCGGCGTCTTGCGCTGCGCCTGCGCCGGAAGGCTGCGAGGTCACGGTGACGCGCGAGATCGCCTTCTCGGCGCCGGGCGCAGCCGATGAAATCTCCGCACGCAGCATCGGGGCGAACTGCGAACAGGCGGTGGGCCTCATCACCGTCACGCTGGCGGATGGGCATGCGGCCTGGGCCTATGCGGTTCCGCTGGCGCGCGCCTTCGGCGAGGGCTTCGCCGAGCCGGAGCGGGAAGCCATGCGCGCCTTTCTGGAGCGCTGGAGCGAAGTGCGGCTTGCAACCACCGCCGATGCCCCCGCCTTCGCGCAGCTGACGCCTGGACAAACCACGCTCGACCGCCTCACTTACGACGACATCCGCGCGCGCAATCTGCCTATGCTTTGCCATTATTCCGGAACGGGGCGCGAGCTTTGCGTGTTCTGGGAGCCTGGCGCGGGGGGCGCGGGGCATTATCTGGATCGTGAGATCGGCGAAGAGGACATGAGCGAATGAAGCGAGCATCTGTGATCGTGTGCGCGTTGGCCTTGGCGGCGTGTCAGCCCCCGGCTCCGCAAGGCGCCGAAAAACAGAGCGCGCAGATCCCCGCCCCTGTGGCCGGCGGCTGCGACATGCAGGCCTCGCGCGATTGGTCGGCCGTGGGCAGCCAATATTACGTCATCGAAGCGGAATCGCACGGCGACACGTGCCGCACGGCGACGGTGACGATCCGCATTGAATCCCAGCAAGGCGAGACGCTGTTCACGCGCGATTATGAAGCCGCGCAAGTGCCGCTCGCGTTCAATCCAAGCAGCGATCCCACCGGCATGCGGATGGAATTGGAAGCGTGGATCACCAACACGTCCGAAACGCAGCGCGCGAGTGAATTGCCGGCGTGGCCCCTGCGTGCGGAGCGACCGCCGAACTTCCAGCCGGCGGCGACGCGCGGGCAGTACGAAGCGGCGCGCGGCGCGCAAGGGCCGCTGTTCTGCTATCCCGATGGCGGGGAAAGCAATGCGTGCGTGGCGCTGGCGGGATCGAACGCCACGTTGCTGGGATCACTCACGCCTGAGCGCGAGTGATCCTTCTTCCTCCTGCTCGTAAGCGATGAGATCAACCGCGCGATCGGCGCTCATCTGCGCCATGCAGCTGGCCAACACTACGCGCGCGCCCGAGCCTTCGCCCCAGCGCGCGACGCGATAGCCGCATTCGCGCGCGCGATACGCACTCCATGCGGCCTGCGCATCGGTGAGCGCGCTGGCGCGATCAGGCGCGCCCGCGCTGAGGCGCGCCAGCGATTGCGCGATCACTTCATCCCACGCCTGCCCCTCGCCCGCCGCGCACAGCACCATGTCCTGCGTGGCGATCACGGCCTCGTGGCACGGTTGCGCGCCGGCGCCCTGGCAAGCGCGCACCGCCGCTTCGTTGATCCCCGCCGCCGCGACGCAAGCAAGCACTGGCGCACGCGCATCAGGCGCGCCCTCGCCCGGATCGGCCCATGCCGGCGGCGCGAGCGCGAGCGCCGCAGAGATCAACAAAAACCGCATCGCCAAATCCTTTCGCCTAATCGTGCGCACGCTGCCACGGCGGCTCGCGCGGCGCAGCTGAAATTAGCCATCGCGCTTGCGGGGCGCGCGAAGCAGCTTATCTTTAGGCGTCCGGCGCCGTCGCCGGCTTGTTAGGAAAGGAGGTGATCCATGTCTCATTGTCACTCGTTAGAGGCAACGTTTCAGGCTTGGACCACCTCGAGCGCGCGCTCGATCGGGGCCAACGCCTAATCGTCCGCCCGTCTAGGGGACAATGGAGGGCCGCGCCGGCGACGGTGCGGCCCTTTTTGTTTGCGTCTGCTTTGTTTGCGTCTGCGGCGTTCCGCGAAAGAAAAAGGGGGCGGGATCGCTCCCGCCCCCGACGCTGACCAGCGTAGCTAAATTCAAGCGCGGCTCGGCGCGGGCGCCCCGCGCGAGAGCGCCCATCCGCCCGCGGCGATTGCAACGAGGCCGGGGATCATCAGCGCCGCCGCGCCGGCAACCTGGAGCATGTCCTCCACGCCGCCGAACACGAGCGAGCCGCCCACCAGCGTGAGGCCGACGCCGAACAGAATGAGCGCGATCAGGCCGACCGTTTCAAACGATTGCGAGAAGTCCAAGTGCGCCGTGAGGCGATCCCACAGGGTTTCATTCACGTCGCCGCCGCGCATCTTCGCCAGGCGGCGATCGCGCAGCGTTTCGACGGCTTCGGCTTCATCGTACGTTTTACGCGCAGCGGGCTTGGCGTGCGCGGTGACGATCTCATCGTCAGCTTCCACTTCCGTTTCCGGCGCGACCTGCGTGAGCAGGAGCGCTTCGGTGGCCGGCTCCGATTTCAGAATTTCCGCGAGGCGCACGCAGGCGTCCGGGCGCTCGCTCAGCGCCGGGCGGGCGGTTTCGATGTCGGGCGTCGGCGCATAGGCGACGGGCGCGCCGAGCACCGAGGCGGCGTAATCCAGCTTGGCGCGCAGGAAGGCTGAAGGCGCGGCGGCGACGGCGGTATCCTTCAGATAGAGCGCCTTTTCGGCGGCGCGGCGACGCACCAAAGTATCGACGACTTCAAGCGCGCCATCGATCTCGGCCTTGCGCCACGCGTCCAGCGCGCAGGCGGCGGCGACATGCTCGGCATTGTTCACGCGGCGCAGCACCTGGCTTTGCACGAAAGCCTCCTCGCCCACCGAGAAGGCGAACGAGACCAGCGCGTCGAACTGCGATTGCGCCAGGCGCGCGGTGACGTGCGCGTTTACCAAGCGCTCGAACTCGGCGACGTCGCGCACGAGAAGATCAGCCGCTTCGGCGGGAGTGACAGGGCCGCCCGGCTCATCCGCGCGCACATGGCCGTGGCCAATTACCCAGGCGCCGTCGGGCAGACGGGTGGGCTCAGCGCGGAAGCCTTCAACGTCCTGAATCAGGGCGAAGCCGGCGGGGGAAATAGCGTACGTCATCGAGTCTTTTGCCCTTTCAGGCGTGTTTTTCACGTCCCCCGCGCCAAACTTGCACAAGGGCGCGGGCAGACTTCCCCAAAGAGGCAAGTGCGGCGCCACGCGCGAGCGTAGAGAGTGAATTGGCGTTAGCCATGCGCGCCGCACGGCGCGCGGCGCCTGCGGGAGCGATGGAGGGCGGGGATGCGGAAGAGTTTCGCATCGGGCGCAAACAACAAAGGAAGTGAGACGCAAAGCCTCCGCATCCCCGCGAACGGTTGATCCGCCAGCGTCATGCCCGGGGCGCGTGTTCAGCGCGTGGGCGATCCAGCCAGCGGCGGGCAGGTCGGTCCAACACCGATCCCTGGGCCCGGCGGTTTCAAAGCCCCGCCGGCAATCGGGAAAGCGAATCGTCTCGCCTTCCCTCTCCCGCTCCGATCGCGTCCGCTTCGCTGATCGGGCTGGATCCAATGAGCCCCTCCGTGAAACGGCGTGGGCGCACGATGGCATGGGTGGGAAGGCGGTCGGATTGATTT
>DAOMPU010000259.1:0-2076 GCA_035444925.1 Terricaulis sp.
GGGCCGTCGGCGAAAGCGGGCGCGGCGATCAACATCGCTATCGCGGCCGCCAAGGCGTGCGTCAATTTCTTGCGCATGGTGGTCTCCCTCTGGCCGCCCATGTTCCGGGCCGCCCCCCTCGGTCGAGTCGCGCTTTTAACCAATCAGGATGGGCTTGTCGCGCTTAAGCCGACGCGGCGTCGCGAAGTTCCCCCGCTGCGCGAATTATCGCCGCTTCCGTGGCGGCGCGCCAATCGGCGAGGCTTTTTGCGGCTTGCGCGTCCGGGCTGTAGGTCACCCCGCGTGAGGAACTCACAACGCCGCCTTCGCGGCCCTTGGGGCCTTGCACGAAGCTGGCGAGCGCATCGGCGGCGCTGGCGCCTTGCGCGCCATAGCCGGGAACCAGAAACAGCGCGTTCGGCATTGCGTCGCGCAGCGTGCGCGCTTCCTCAGGATAGGTGGCGCCGGCCACGGCCATGAGTCCGGACCATCCGCTTGCACCTATCAGCGCCTGCGTTTCCGGCGCCAGCATTTCTGCTATGCGCCGCCACAGCGGCGCGCCGCCCACTTGCAGATCTTGGAAATCGCCCGCGCCCGGATTGGAGGTGCGCACCAGCACGCAGACGCCCTTCGCCTCGCGCTGCGCCAGCGTGACGAAAGGCTGAAGCGTATCCTTGCCCATGTAAGGGTTCACGGTGACGCAATCGGCGTTGAAGCCTGGGCTCGCGCCGAGCGTTGCGCGCACATAGCCTTCAGCGGTGGTGCCGATGTCGCCGCGCTTGGCGTCAAGGATCACCAGCATGCCGGCGTTGCGCGCGTATTCGGTGAGGATGCGCGCGGCGGCGTAGCCCATTTCGCCGAATTGTTCGAAGAGGCCGAGTTGCGGCTTCAGCACGGCGGCGTGCTTGGCGGCGAGATCGATCACGCTCGTGCCGAATTTCACCAGCGCGCCCGCCGCGTCCTCGCGCAAATCGCCGAACAGGGCGGGGATTTTATCCGCGAACGGATCAAGCCCGACGCAAAGCGGTGTTCCGCGCTTGCGCGTCGCTTCGATCAGCCGATCCGCGAACGGCGCCATCATCGCCCCTCCGGGCCGACGCAGATCACCTGCGCCACCGCGAGCGAGCGGCGCAGATCGTCGGCCTGCTGGCCGTAATCTTCGGGCGTCATGCGCGCGGTCGGCGCGCCGGCGGCGCGCACTTGCTCCACGCGCAGGAGGCGCAGGATCGAGGTGGGGGCGGCAGTGTAGATGCGCCCGCGGCGCGCGGATTCCGCGATGGTGACGCCGATCACTTGGCCGTTCGAGGCCAAAGCCGGCCCGCCGCTGATGCCGGCGAGCGAACCGTTCAAGCCGCTGGTGCGCCCCAGCACCGCCCAGGCCAGCACCGGCTCTTCGGTTTCATAGCGCCCGCGCGCCACCAGCGTTTGGCGGCCAATCAGGCGCGAATACGCTTCGCCCGGCCGCCCCTGCGGGAAGCCGACATGATAGGCGCGCTGATTGATCTGGAATTGCCGCTCCGACGTATCCAGAGCCAGCGCCACGGGCGCCGCATTGGTTTTCAGGAGCGCGAGATCTGCGAACAGCGCGATCTTCACGTCATGCACCGGCGCGGCCGCGCCATTGGCCACGATAATGCCCACGCGCTCGCACGCATCCACCACGTGGCGCGCCGTCAGCCACCAGCCTTCTTCCGAAATCGCGAACGCGCTGCCGAGGCCGGAGGTCGCCGCGCCGACCTCCACAAGCACGGAAGGATCATATTCCGAAGGCGGGGGCAGATAGGCGCCGCCGTCCACAACGTCGGGGATCGCGGGCGGCGCGTCGGCGCGCTGCTGATCGTCGATGCGGAACAGCACGAACACCACCGCCGCGATGACGATGATGTAGAGCAGCCAATCCGGGATCAGTCTGAACAAATCAGCCTCTGTAGATCGCCATGTTCGGATCGGCGATCGCGCCTGAGATAATCAGCGCGATGCCGATTTTCACGCTCATCAGGAACACGGCCGCCGCCACATCGCCCTCGGCGATGCGCCGGGGCAGGCCGCGCAGGAAGATGTCGGCGAAGCGGAAGGCCAGCAATTGCAGCAGCAGCG
>DAOMPU010000259.1:2107-4067 GCA_035444925.1 Terricaulis sp.
GGCACGAGCCCAGCGGAATGGCCAAGCCGACGACGACGCCGCCAAAGGCCAGGGCGGCGGAGGGATTGCCGGCGCGGATCAGCGCGAATTCCTTGTGCGGCGTCATCAGCACGTAGATGATCAGCGACGCGACGAAGAGTCCCAGCGCAACCGCCAATTGGATGATGAAATTCGGGAAGCCCGCCACAAATGCGTTGAGAGGCGCGGAGAAATCCATGGGTGCATCCCTCTTGCGCCGCCTGGGGCGGCCTTCGGGCTCTGCGCTAGCGGTTATGGGGCGGGCGCGCAAGCGAACGGAAGGCAAGCACGATGAGTGAACGCAGAGCGGCTTTGGTGACAGGCTCAACCAGCGGCATCGGCCTGGGGATGGCGACCGCGTTCGCCAAGGCGGGCATGGACGTGACGCTGAACGGCCTGGGCGATCCTGGCGAAATCGAGGCGATTCGCGCCAATCTGGAGCGCGAGGCCGGCGTGAAGGTGCGCTATGACGGCGCCAATCTGATGGACGGCGCGGCCGCCGAAACCATGATCAAGGACGCCGAAGCCGCGTTCGGGCGGCTCGATGTTCTGGTGAACAACGCCGGCATCCAGTTCGTTTCCCCGATCGAGGAATTTCCGGTGGAGAAATGGAACGCGATCATCGCGCTCAACCTCTCGTCGGCGTTCCACACCATTCGCGCCGCGATGGCGGGCATGAAGGCGCGCCAATATGGGCGCATCATTAATCTAGCCTCGGCGCACGCGCACGTGGCCTCGCCGTTCAAATCTGCCTACGTCGCCGCCAAGCACGGCTTGCTGGGCTTGACCAAGACGGTGGCGCTCGAGGGCGCGACGTTCAACGTGCGCTGCAACGCGATCTCGCCCGGCTATGTGCACACGCAATTGGTCGAGAACCAAATCCCCGACACGATGAAGGCGCGCGGCATGACGCGCGAGCAGGTGGTCAATGACGTGCTGCTGGCGGCGCAGCCCACCAAGCAATTCGTGAAGGTGGAGGATGTCGCCGGCCTTGCGCTCTTCCTCACCACGCCGGCGGCGGATCAGATCAACGGCGCCGCGCTCAACATCGATGGCGGCTGGACCGCGCAATGAGCGCCAAGAAGCGCATTTCGCTCGCGCTGCAGGGCGGGGGCGCTTTGGGCGCTTATACATGGGGCGCGCTGGATCGGCTGTTGGAGGATGCGCGCATCGAGATCGCGGCGATCTCGGGCTCATCGGCCGGCGCGATGTGCGCGGTGGTGCTGGCCGATGGGTTCGCCGAAGGCGGCGCCGTGGGCGCGCGGGCGCATTTGCGCAAATTCTGGGAAGGCGTGGCCGAAGCTGGGCGCGCCAACCCCTATCGCCGCACGCCGATGATGGCGTTTTTAAACGCCTTTCTGCCTGGCTGGGCGCAAGAGAGCTACGCCGCGCTCTGGGCCGATTGGGCCTCGCGCTGGGCCAGCCCTTACAATTTCAATCCGCTCAACGTGAATCCGCTGAAGGAGGTGGTGGAGGAGCTGGTTGATTTCGAGCGCGTGCGCGACTGCACAGCGATCCAGCTTTTTATCGGCGCCACGAATGTGGAGACGGGGCGCATCCGCATCTTCAATCGCGCGGAGCTCACCGCCGATCACGTCATGGCGTCGGCCTGCCTGCCGCAATTGTTTCAGGCGGTGATGATCGATGGCGCGCCTTATTGGGACGGCGGCTACACCGGCAACCCCGCGCTGTTCCCGCTGTTCGGTGTGGAGGCCAGCCGCGACATCGTCATTGTGCAAATCAACCCAATCGAGCGCCCTGGCGCGCCGCAGAGCGCGATCGAGATTTCCGCGCGCGTGGCCGAGATCAATTTCAACGCTAATCTGTTGAGCGAATTGCGCGCGATCGATTTCGTGGGCCGTTTGATCGATGACGAGCGCCTGCCGCAGGGGCGCTATCGCAAGATGCTGATCCATAATGTCAGCGAAGGCGTGGCGCTGAC
>DAOMPU010000260.1:0-4064 GCA_035444925.1 Terricaulis sp.
GGGCGGCCGAAGAAGGCATCGCGCAGCCCGAAATCATCGAGCGCCTGACGCGCGAGGTGGATCAGGCTTATGCGCAGAAGGCCGCGATGCTCGGCCCCGATCGTTTGCGCGCGGTGGAGAAGCAAGTGCTGCTCTCTGTCGTCGATATGCGCTGGCGCGAGCATTTGAGCTTGCTCGATCATCTGCGCTCGGTGATCCATTTGCGCGGCTATGGCCAGCGCGATCCGCTGAACGAGTTCAAAACCGAAGCGTTCACGCTGTTTGAGCGCATGCTGCTGGATTTGCGCACCACCGTCACGCGCATGCTGTTGCTGCTGCAGATCGGCCAAGCCGAAGAAGCGGCGCGCCCGCTGCAGGCGCCGGTGCGCACCTACGAAATCCACCAGAACCCGGATACGGGCGAGAACGAAATGTCCGCGCCTGACCCGAGCGCCCATCCGCTCGCGCCCGATGGCTTCGATCGCCACAACCCCAACACGTGGGGCAAGGTGAGCCGCAACGCCCCGTGCCCCTGCGGCTCAGGCCGGAAGTTCAAATATTGCCACGGCCAGGAAGCGGCGAGCGCTTAAGCTTCGTTATCCGGCCAGAAGCGCATGATGGCGCTGAGGGTCGGATGCGGCGAGCGTTTGATGATCTCGTATTGCGAGAGCATCAGCGCGCCCTCATCGCTGAGATAGGCGCGGCCGTAGCGGCTGGCGCTGAGCGCGGCGAAGTCCTGAAAGATCGCGCCGCCGATCGGCGCGAGCGCAGGCTCTTGGCCGATGGCGGGCGTTTCGATGATGATCAGCGCGCCCTTCTTGTATTTGCGCCCGCGCTCCACTTTCAGTACGCGCCCGTGCACCGCGCAGCTGAGCGGGCTAAGAGCCTCCACGCGCGCCACCTCGATCACCACCACGTTGGCGGCGCTGGCGCGCGCGTCCTTGCAGGCGCCGGGCGGCAGCATGGCTTAAAGCAACGGACTTTAAATTCGCCATCAGTTCGATGGCAGGCGCAGAGCGAATTTAAAGTCCAAAAGTTGCTTTAAAACACCTTGAATCTAAAGCGTCTTATGGGACTTAAATGCGACACGGCGGTTGATCCAACGTGTGGGTCGCATTTAAGTCCCGACGCTTTAGGGCGCCGGCTGATCGGGCGCGTCGAGCACCTGGTACTGATAGCGCGCCAGCGCCCCGCCATTGAGATAGGCGCGGCCATAGCGGCTTTCGCGCAGCCGGCGCGTCTCCTGATAGATCACCGGCCCCACCGGCAGCTCAACGCGCTGGTGGCCGTAGCAGGGCGCGGTGATGCGCACGCTTTGGTGGGGCGTGTAGGTTGAGCCGCGCTCCACACGCAATACGTGACCGTTGATGGCGCAGGAGCTGGGGCCAAGCGTGTCAACGCGCGTCACTTCGATGACGATCACATCCGCCGCCTCGTTGCGCGCCTCCTCGTAAACATAGGGCGGCAGCGCCGCCAGCGCGGGCGTGGCGAACGCCGCCAGCGCAGCGGCCGCAAGCAGTTTACGCATCCTCTTCCCCTCTGCGCGTCATGCGCCTCATCCAGTAGGCGCAAGCGCCGCGATTCCGGCTCAGCGCCCGGCGATGGTGGTCAGCAGCACGCGCCAATGGGTGAGGCCGTTATAAAAGCGATCCACCGGCACGCGCTCGTTGAGGCCGTGCGCGAAAGCGTCGCTCTCGCGGATGAACACCCCGCCCACGCCGTAGGTGGGGATGCCCGCGGCGCGGAAATAAAGCCCGTCCGTGGCGCCCGACGACATGAAGGGCGAAATCTGCGTGCCCGGCGCGTGCGCGTTGAGCGCGGCGGTGACGGCGGCGAGCACGTCAGGGCGCAAGGGCGAAGCATCGCTCGCGCTGGAGGGCCCGAGCGGGGCGATTGTTACATCCGCGCCGGCGATGGTTTGCAGCTCCGCTTGCACGTCCGCAGGCGCGACGCCGGGGAAGATGCGGCAATTCACGGTGGCCACGGCGCTTTGCGGCAGCGCGTTTTCCGCATGCCCGCCTTCCAGCATGGTGGCCACGCAGGTGGTGCGCAGGCCGTTGGAGAAATTGGGGCTTTGCCCGAGGATTTGCTGCGCGCGGCGATCGTTCGGATTGGCGGCGAAGCGGCGCATCGCGTCGGCCAGCGGGCCGGAGGCGCCTTGCGCGCCCACGCGCATGCTTTCCAGCGTGGTGTCGTTCCACATCACCGGGAATTGGAAGGCGCGCAGGCGCGCCAGCGCATCGGCCAAGGCGTAGATCGCGTTGTCGGCGCGCGGCGCGGAAGAATGCCCGCCCGGATTGCGCGCGGTGAAGGTGAAGCTGGCGTAGGTTTTCTCCGCCGTTTGCAGGCCAAAGCGCGTGGGCTGGTTTTGCGGCGTGAGCCCGCCGCCGCCGGCGTCGGAATTGAGCGCAAACTCCGCATCGGCGATCAGGGCGCGATGCTCGCCCAGCAGGGCGATCGTGGTGGCGCCGCTGGTTTCTTCATCGCCCGAGAACCACACGATCAAATCGCGCGTGGGCGTGAAGCCTTCGGCGCGGAGCGAAAGCAAGGTGGCGGTGATGTGGGCGATGCCGGCTTTGTTGTCGAGCGAGCCGCGGCCGAAGAAGAAGCCGTCTTCTTCGATCAGCGTGAAGGGATCGCGCTCCCAATCGGCGCGGCGCGCGGGCACCACGTCCATGTGGCCAAGCAGCAGGATCGGGCGCCCGCCCGAGCCGTCGCCGCGATAGCGCACGAGGAGGCTCGCCGTATCGCCGAGCGGCAGGATGTGGACATCCTCGGCGGCAAAACCGCCGGCGCGGAAGCGCTCGGCCAAAAAGGCGGCCATGGCTGGGTTTTGCTTGCCCTCGGTGGAGGTGTCGAAGCCGACGATGGTGCGGTAAATCTCAAGCGCTTGGGTGCGTTCGCCCTGGCTCGGCGCCTGCGCGAGAGTGGGCGCCGCGAGGGCGCAGAAAAGGGCGGCGGCAAGCGCAAAAACTCGTTTCATTAGAACCTTATCCCAGCCGTGTTCGCGGCCATGCTGGGGCGCGGTTAGCGCTTTGGCAAGAGATTGGGCGCATGGCCTTGGCCCATGACGTTCGCCCAGGCTGATGCTTTAGGCGTCCCGGCCGCGCGCACGCGCGTGCGCTGGGAGATGCTCGCCGCCGCGGCATGCGCGGCGCAATTCTCCGAGCCGTTTTTTGCGGCGATGGCGCAAGCCCAAGGCGCGGCCGAGCCGCCGGGCTATGCGCGCCTGGCGTTCGTTCCGGTTTATCTCTTTTTGGGCTGGGCGCTGTGGCGCGACCGCGCGCGCGCTTGGAGCGCCGCTGCGGCGACGCCGCTTTTGCTGGCGCTGCTGGCGCTGGCGTTTGCTTCTTCGCTCTGGTCGATCGATGGCGGCGCAACCTTGCGGCGCGCGGTGTGGCTGGCGCTGACCATGAGCTTTGGGCTCTATCTCGCCTGGCGCTATTCGTGGCGCGAGCTGACGGAAGTGCTGGCCGGCGCGTTCGTGCTGCTGATCGCAGGCTCGTTCATCGTTGGCGCGCTCTTGCCGAGCATCGGCCGCATGGCGGCGGAGCATCCCGGCGCCTGGGGCGGCTTGTGGACGCACAAGAACACGCTCGGCGGCATCATGGCGCTGGGCGTGGCGATTTGCGCGAGCGCGGCCTGGCTTGCGCCGGCGCGGCGCAAGCTTTGGAGCGCGGCGGCGCTTGGCGCGTTCGCGCTGGTGCTGCTTTCAACCTCGATGACGGCGCTGATCGCTTCGTGCCTCGGGCTCGGGATCATCGTGGGCGCGGCGATGGCGCGGCAGGGGCCGGCGCTGGCGCTCATGGTGGCGGCGGGCGCGCTGGGCGTGGTGATCGTGGGCGCGAGCGTTGCGCTGCTGGCGCCGGACATTCTCGTCGCCGCGATCGGCCGCGATCTGACGCTCACCGGCCGCACCGACATTTGGGAAGCTTCTGCGCCGGCGGTGAATGCGCGGCCGTGGCTGGGCTATGGCTATTACGCTTTCTGGCTGCCGGATGAAGGCCCCGCTTATTGGGTGCGCCAGGCGGTGCAATGGGAAGTCTCTTCCGCGCATTCGGGCTGGCTTGAGCTTGCGCTTGGTT
>DAOMPU010000261.1:0-4052 GCA_035444925.1 Terricaulis sp.
ACGTGTGGGATAGCGCGGCGGAAGTCTCGCGCCTCGCCGCCGCCGTGCGCGCCAATACCGCGACGAAGGAGGAGCTCTCCGGCTCCACCATCACCATCACCTCGCTCGGGGCGCTCGGCGGCATCGTCACGACCCCGGTGATCAATCACCCGGAAGTGGCGATCATCGGCGTCAACAAGCTGGTCGAGCGCCCGGTGGTGAAGAACGGCGCCATCGTCGTGCGCAAGATGATGAATCTGAGCTCCTCCTTCGATCACCGCGTGGTCGATGGCTATGACGCCGCCGCCTTCATCCAGCGCGTCAAAGGCATGCTGGAGCATCCGGCCAGCTTGTTTATCGAGCGCTGAGTGCTAGCGTCCGCGCATGCGTGCGCTGGTTTTGATGCTTGCGGTATTTTGCACGGCTGCCGCCACGGCCGACGCGCAAACGCGCCAGGCGCGGCGCGGCCCTGAGCGCGCGCCGCCCGCGCAATCGGCGGAATTGCCGGACGATGGGCGTTTCCAGCCCGAATGGGATCGGCGTCCCGTAGGCGGGGATTTCGCGCGCCATTATCCCGCCGACGCGCTGGATCGCGCCGTGCCGGGGCTGGTGCAATTGTGCTGCGTCCCACTCGAGGATCGCACGCTGGAGTGCCGCAGCGCGTTCTCGTGGCCCGCCGATTATCCGTTTGACCGCGCGGCCGAGGCGATCGCCCGTCGCTTCCGCATGACGCCGGAATCCTACGCCGCCTTTCGCGCAACCCCAGACGCCTGGCTGCAAATCCCCATCAGCTTCCGCCACATTTCCACCGGCGCGGATTTCGACGCTTTCGCCGATGAGGTCCGCACGCGCTCGCAAGGCCTTTGCCGCCCAGACGCCGCGCCGGCCGAGGCGCCTGCGCCATGAAGCCGATCGCGTTCATGCTCTCCGCCGCCGCGCTGATCGCCAGCGCGGGCGCGTTGGCGCAGCAGCAGGATGCTTCGCCCATGGTGTTCATCCCCGAGTTCGAGGTCCAGCCCGCGCAGCGCGATTACATCGCCAATTATCCCCCGCGCGCCTTGCGTGAAAATATTTCCTCCATCGTCGTGCTCTGCTGCGATGAGCGCGCGGGCGATCTCGGCCTCGATTGCGCGGTGAACAGCGAATGGCCGGCGGGGCAGGGCTTTGGCGCCGCCTCGCTGCGCGCGGCGCAGGCCTATCGCCTCACGCCGCAATCGCACGCCGATCTCGCCGCGCGCCCCGGCGTGCAGGTGCGCCTCTCGGTGCGCTGGGTCGGCCCGGTTTCGACGCCGGAGATCATCGAAGATCTGCGCCGTCGCGATCGCGAAAGCGCCGAGGCGTGCCTGGCGCCAGCCTGAGGCGTTGACGCCCCGCACGAGCGCGCCATCGCCGATGATGAGCTGCGCGCCCGCGCCACCGCTGAATAAAAACAGGAACAGCGCCGCGCCTTTCGGGTTGATCTCGCATGCTCGATCACACCGGCATCGTCGTTTCCGATCTCGCAGCCGCGCGCCGCTTCTATGACGCCATCGCCGCCCCGCTCGGCCTCGCCACGGCGGACAACGGGCCCGATGCTTTCCTCTTCGGCAAAAGCAAGGAAGAGCCGATCCCGTATCTCTGGATTGGCCGGCTCATTCCATCCTATTGGGCGCCCGGCTCGCGCCCAGGGCTCAACCAGCAGCACGTCGCTTTCATCGCGCCCAGCCGGGGCGCAGTAGATGCGTTCCATCAGGCGGCGCTGGAAAATGGCGGGCGCGACAACGGCCCGCCCGGCGCGCGCGAGGGCGTTCCTGAATATTACGGCGCCTTCGTGCTCGACCCCGATGGGAACAATATCGAAGCCTGTGTGCGCGGCGGGGCCGCGCTTTAGGGGGCCGTTTTTAAAGCCGATTTTCTGTCATCCCCGGGCAATCGACCGGCGCCGTCTTTCCGCCGTGCTCTTCCCGGCCTATGAAGGCCGAGGGACCGGCGCGAGAAGCGCGCGAGGCAGGGTAGGCGCATGGCCGATATCTTCATTTCCTACGCCAGCGAAGACCGCGCGCGCGTGCGTCCGCTCGCGGACGCGCTGATCGAACGCGGCTTTAAAGTGTGGTGGGATCGCTCACTCGCGGCCGGCCATGACTACACCGCCGTGATCGAACGCGAATTGAAGAACGCCAAGGCGGTGATCGTGGTGTGGACGCAATCGAGCGCCGCCTCCGCCTTCGTGCGCGACGAAGCCGGCCGCGCACGCGATGAGGGGCGCCTCATCCCGGTGATGCTGGATCAAGTGCAATTGCCGCTCGGCTTCGGCGCTTTCCAGGCGGAGGATTTCACCCGCTGGAACGGCGGCGCCAACGCGCCGCAAATGCAAATTCTGGAAGAAGCGCTCAAAGCCAAGATTGAAGGGCGCGACGTGAATTCCGCCGAGATCGCGCGCAAGCGGCGCAAGCTGATGGCGCGCGTGCGCCTGGTTTCGGTGCTTACCGTGATTGCGCTCGTCGTCGGCATCGCCGCGGGCGGGCGCTATCTGTTCGATCCGCCGAAAACCGAAGTCACCCAGGCCGATCTGCGCGCGGAATTGCTGC
The DNA here is from genome assembly GCA_035444925.1 of Terricaulis sp. Classification (GTDB taxonomy): domain Bacteria; phylum Pseudomonadota; class Alphaproteobacteria; order Caulobacterales; family Aquidulcibacteraceae; genus Vitreimonas. The sequence goes on from DAOMPU010000261.1 coordinate 2,547, forward strand.
GCCTGCTGGCCGAAGGCCAGCTGACGCCAGAGCAGGCGATCCAGCTTGCGCAAATCCTTGAGGCCGGCGCGCTCGGCGCGGAAACCATGAACGCTGCGCTGGAATCCCCAAGCTCAGCCGATGGCGCAGCGCCGGGCCCAGAGATGACAACGCGCGGCGCTGAAGCCAGCTTGGCGTCCGTCAGCGAGGCCGAATTCAGCGCCACTGCACGCGATACGTACCGCGAGGCCTTCGTTGCGCTCTCGGCGCACCCCGACGCGGCCGTTCGCGTCGCCGTCGCGCAGATGAGCCAGCCGGATGCGCGCGACACGGCGATGCAAACGCTGTGGACCTACGCGCAAAACAACCCCCAAGATCCGCTGCGCAACGAAATTTATCTGCTGTGCGCTTCGGTGGGCGAATCCAATTCCGATCCGCTGGGCCAGCGCGCGCTGGAAGTGGCGGCCAACACCTCCACGCGCGATCCGGCGGTGTGGCGCATGCTCTCTCGCTCGTACCAGCGCACCGATCGCGCCGCCGAAGCGCAGGGCGCGGCGCTGGTTTCCGAAGCCGTGGTCGCCCAGGAGCAGGGCCAAACCGAAGTGGCCGAGCAGCGCCTGCAGGAAGCGCTGCCCAACCTCACCGATCCGGAAATTCGCGCGCCGGTCGTGTCGAACCTCGGCCAGATCGCCGAAACGCGCAACGATTGGAATTCCGCCAGCGCCCGCTATGCGGAAGCCTATCGCCTGCGCGAGCAGAACGCGCGCCGCCGCCCCAGTTCCGGCGCCGCGGGCGAATTGCAGGCCGACGCCCAGCAATTGGTGATCGCGCTCGATCGCAGCGGGCGCACGCGCGAAGCGTGCGAGCGCCTGCGCCAGGCGCAGGAAGCGCACGATGTGGCGGCGCCTGATCAAGAAACGCTCGATCGCTGCCAGCGCGAGCTTTCCACCAATCTGCAGCCGCGCGTCGAACTCGCGCCGCAGCTGCGCAGCGATACGGCCACGCCGCAGCGCCGCATGCGCTCGGCGCAAGTGCAGCAGCGCGTCGCGCCCGCGCCGGGGCAATGATTGAAACGCCAGGCGCCTTGTCCTAGATAAGCGCCAAGCGAGGCCACGTCCTCGGCCGCATTTTGCGGTTCTCAAGCCCGGGACGGCCCGGCCCTTTCAAGGAGGGCCGTTCATGCCCTGGATTTATCTGACCTTCGCCGGCCTGCTCGAAATCGTGTGGGCCTTCACCATGAAGCAATCGGAAGGCTTCACGCGGCTTTGGCCCTCGCTCATCACGCTTGGCGCGATGATCGCCAGCTTTGCATTGCTCTCGCTCGCGATGAAATCGCTGCCGCTCGGCACGGCCTACACGATCTGGACCGGCATCGGCGCAGTCGGCGCGTTCGCCGTGGGCGTGTTCGTGCTGGGCGAAAGCGCCAGCCTGACGCGCCTGCTCGCCGCCGCGCTGATCGTTTCCGGCCTCGTGCTGATGAAGCTCAGCACGAACGAGTGAGAAGGCTCGTCCTCCCCCGCTAGGGGG
>DAOMPU010000262.1:0-4043 GCA_035444925.1 Terricaulis sp.
GCGCTGCTGCGCGCGGGGCGCGATCCGCACATGATCTGGGAAACGCGGATCGATGCAGTCTATGGCCTCGTCAATCTGATGCAGCGCGCGGCAGAGCGCTCGGCGCATCTGCGCGGCGATGTGCTGTTTCTCTATGGCGCGCACGATCAGATCATCCCGCCCAACGCCGCCTTGGCTGCGGCGGAACGCCTGCCGGCGAGCACGCGCACCGCCTATTACGAGAACGGCTACCATTGGCTCCTGCGCGATCTGCAGGCCGAGCTGGTCTATGCCGACATCCTGGCCTTCTTGCGCGACGGCGCGGCCCCGCTGCCCTCGGGCGCGCCGGAAATTCTGCCTGTTCTTCAAGCAAATCGTTAACGTGATCCGCGTAATCTGCCGGCGCTATGGCGCTTGCTCTTAACGCCCTGTTTACCAAACGCGCGCGCGCGTTGCGGCGCGCGAAGCTGCGCGCGTGGTGGGAAGGCGAATCCTATAACGAAGAAGCCGCGCTTGCGGCGCTTGCCGCCAACGATACGGCGGGCGCCGACGACGCGCTGTTTGATCCGCCCCCGTTCGATATGCCTGCGCGCCTCGCCGCGCTGGCCGTGCTGTGGGGCGAGGGACGCGTGCGCCCGGGCGATGACGGCGCGGACGCGCTTGAGGCCGCGCGCATCGGCGCGCCCGGCGAGGGCGTGGTGGCTGTGCTGGGGCCAGGCCGCGAAGGGCCCGTGGCCGCGTTTGCCTCCGCTCACGCAGGCAAGCTTGAGGTGTTCGAGTGGCGCGAAGAAACGCTCGAGGCGCTGAAATATGGGATCGCCAAATCCAAGCTCGATGCGCGCGTTTCCGTCGCCGGCATTGACCTTGAAACGCATGCGTTCGCGCCGGCGAGTTTCGATGGGCTCTGGAGCGTGGACGATTTCGCCTATTGCTCCTTCCCGCCGCATTTGGCGCAGCAAATCATGAAGGCGCTGAAGCCCGGCGCGTGCGCGGTGGTGGAAGCGTATGTGGGCGTGCGCTGCGCGGAATTCGCCACCGCGTTCGCTTCCTCTTTCGTTGAGCCGCAAGTGCGCGCGCATGGCGATCTGCTGCAAGTGTTCGCCGATACGGGCTTCGTGCTCGAAACCGATGATGACGTGACCGAAGAATTCCTCACGCTCGCGCGCGCCAATTTCAAGCAATTGGCCGAGCGCATGGGCGAAGCCGCCAAGCTTGACGTTTCAGCGGTGCGCGAACTCGCATGGGAGGCCGAAGCCTGGCGCATGCGCCTGCGCCTGCTGACGCAGCGGCGGCTTGAGCGGCGCCGTTTCGTGCTGCGCAAGAACGCCGAAGGCGGCGCGGCTGCGCCGGAGCCGGAGCCTCAGCCGGCGGCGGAAAACGCGAACGCGCCCGCGGGCTGAAGCCCCACATCCACACGCTCGCCCAGCACCGTGCGCGCCGGCGCAAGCGCGCGCCACACCACGCCATCAGCCTCGATCCGCACCAGATCATGCGCGCCGTGCGGGCGCACATCGATCACACGCGCCTGGCGCCCAGGCGCCAGCCGCACGGCTTCCGCGCGCACCGCAACGCGTACTTGCGCGCCTTCGATCAGATGGCGCGCGGAGACGGCGCCGAACGGTGTGGCCACCACGCCATTCTCAACCCGGCCTTCGGCGGTGTTGATCGGCCCAAGCGCCGCCGCAACGTCGATCGAGGCGGGCTTATCGTAAGCATCGCGCGGCGCGGCTTCCTGCAAGAGCCGCCCGTTTTTCAAGATCGCCAAGCGGTCCGCCACCAGCAGCGCTTCTTCGGCGTCGTGCGTCACGAACAGCGCCGTGGTGCGCGTTTCGGCCAGCGCGTCCATCGTCACCTGGCGCAGCTCTTCGCGCAGCACCGGGTCAAGGCCCGAGAACGGTTCGTCCAACAGCACCGCGCGTGGCGTGGGCGCGAGTGCGCGCGCCAGCGCCACGCGCTGCTGCTCTCCGCCTGAAAGCTCATGCGGAAAGGCGTGCGCGCGCGCTTGGAGGCCGATCCGATCAAGCCAGGAAAGCGCCTGCGCTTCGCGCTCGGCGCGGGGCAGGCGCTCAAGCCCGAACGCGACGTTGGCGGCGGCGCTCAAATGCGGGAACAGCGAATAGTCCTGAAACACCATGCCCACGCGCCGCGCCTCTGCCGGCAGCGTGCGCCTGGGTGTGGAGACGATCTCATCGCCTAATCTAATCTCGCCGCCATCCACGTTTTCGAGCCCGGCGATCAATCGCAGCAATGTGGATTTGCCCGAGCCGGACGCGCCCAGCAGCGCCAGCACCTGCGCCTCCGGCGCGGTGAGCGAAACCTCGTTCACCACCGGCTTGCCGTCATAGATTCGGCGCACCTTGGAAAGCGTGACGCTGCTCATCGGCTGCCCGCGCGCCCGCGCGCGATGGAGCGCGTCAGCAACAGGATCGGTGCAAGGCCCGCGGCGAAAATCAGCAGCGAAGGCGCGGCGGCCAGCTCCAGCTGTTCATCAGAGGCGTATTGGTAGGCAATCACGGCGAGCGTATCGAAATTGAAGGGGCGGATGATCAAGGTGGCGGGCAATTCTTTCAGAATATCGACAAACAGGATCAGCAGCGCCGCCGCAAGGCTAGGCGCGGCGATGGGGAGATCGACTTGCCAAAGGCGCCGCGCAGGCCCTGCGCCCAACGTGCGCGCCGAAGCATCTAGTCCCTTGGAGAGCCGCGCCAGCCCCGCATCGATCGGCTGTGCGCCAGCCGCGGTAAAGCGCGCGGCGTAGGCCCAGATCAATGTAACCAGCGCCAGCGAAACGCCCACGCCGCCGATCCAGCCAAACTCGCGCATCAGTCCGAACATCGAAAAAGCGCCCAGCGCCAGCACCGCGCCGGGCGCGGCATAGCCCATGCCGGCCGCGAACAGCGAAAGCCTGCCCATCGCCCCGCCGCGCCGCGCGCTGACGGCGATAAGCGCGGCCAGCACCAGCGTGGCGCATGCGCCGGCGCCGGCGAGGGAGATGGAATTGAAAAATGCTTTGGTGATGTCGGCCGCGTAGGTGTGCTCCACCGCGATATAGGCCAGCCAGCCAAGCGGCAGCGCCGCGCCCAGCACGATCAACCCCGCGCAAAAAACAAACGCGCCCGCAGCGGCTAGCGGCGAGAGCGAATAGCGCGGCAGCGTGCGCCAGCGCGCCCCGCCATCGGCGAAGCCCGCACGTCCGCGCGCGCGTCGCTCGATCACCAGAAACAGCAAAGCCGCGATCAGCAGCACCGCCGCGATCTGCAGCGCGCCATGCGCGCTTTGATGCGCGTACCAGGCGCGGAAGATCGCGGTGGAAAGCGTGGTGAGGCCGAAGTGCTGCGCCGCGCCGTAATCGGCGGCGATCTCCATCAGCGCCAGCGCCCCGCCTGCAACCAGCCCGGGCCGCGCTAGCGGCAGACCCACGCGAAAAAACAACGCGCCGGGCTTTGCGCCCAACGTCCGCGCCGCTTCCAGCGCGCAGGCCGATTGGCTGGCGAACGCCGCGCGCGCGGCGAGATAGACGTACGGATAAAGCCCGATCGCGTAGATGAAGGCCGCGCCCCAAAAGCCGCGCACCGGAAACGCGATCGGCCCGCCCGCCCAAGTGAGGCCGCTATAGGCGTAAGCCAGCACGTAAGAGGGCGCCGCCAGCGGAATAACCAGCAGCCACTCGAACGCCCCGCGCCCGGGAAAGCGGCACAAGCTCACCAGCCAGGCGGAAGCGGCGCCGAGCACGATCGCGCCCGTCCCGCCCGCGAGCGTCAGTCCAAGCGTGCCAAGCGCGCCATTGGTCAGCAGCGGCCCGCCAAAGCGCGCGCCTTCGCCGGGCGCCAAGGCAAAGCCAATCACCGCAAGCGCAGGCGCCGCGCAGATCAGCGTCGCCGCCGCCGCAAATAGCGCGACGGCGTCAACGTTCAATCGGCTGCCGGCGCGCCCCCTCATGGGGCTGGGCTACGCATTTGCGCGCGTTATTTCCAGCCGGCGGCTTCGAAAATCCGCGCGGCCTCCGCCTGATGGCGGCCCAGCGCGTCGAGCGGGATGTCCTCTTCCTTGAACGCGCCCATGGC
>DAOMPU010000263.1:0-4039 GCA_035444925.1 Terricaulis sp.
ACTGTAAATCTGCCCGCGCGAGCGTACGCTGGTTCGAATCCAGCCCCTTCCACCAGCCTTCGCGCTTCGCGCTACGGCTGGGCAAGCCAGATGCCAAGCCCATGGCCGCGCGAAGGCTGTCCCGCCGAAGCCCGAAGGGCGTAGGTGGACCGGGCGCGGAGCTTCGGCATGAAATTCGTGTATGTGCTCGAAAGTGAGGCGGAAGGCCGGCATCTCTACACTGGTCTGACGGACGACATTGAAGCGCGCCTCAAGAAGCACAACGCTGGCGCTGTGCCGCATACAGGCAAGTTTCGGCCATGGCGGCTTCGGACCTATGTCGCGTTTAGCGACAAGGCCCTAGCCGTGGCCTTCGAGCGTTACCTCAAGTCCGGCTCGGGACGTGCATTTGCAAAGAGAAGGTTTTAGAAGCTCATCGCCCAGAGCGGTTGCGGGTATAGCTCAATGGTAGAGCCGCAGCCTTCCAAGCTGAAGACGAGGGTTCGATTCCCTCTACCCGCTCCAAACCGATCGCCCAATTCAAAGGCGCCGGCGCTGCGTTGTTCACGCTTGCGTGAACTCTCCCATTGCCCCGCCCGCTTTAGCGCCGATAATGGCCGCACGTGCGAGCTTGAACGGGGAGCCTGCCATGCCAGCCGCCATCCGCGCCGTCTTGGCGGCCGCGCTTATCGGATTCGCCAGCGCCTGCGCGGCGCCCACCGGCGGCCCCAGCGCCCCGCGTGAAATCCGCACCGGCGTCGCCGAATCCGCCGCGCAATACGTTGAATCCAGCGTCTCGCCCGAGGAAGTGGCGGCCGCCATCCAGGCGATGATTGCGGCCGAGCAGGTCTGCACCAGCTGGCCGACGCTTTGGCTGCAGGACGGCGGGCGGCGCACGCTGTTCATCGTGCGCTATGATCTCATGATGCGCGATTGGGGGCAGGGCGTGGCCGCCTCCAGCCAGGAGCGGATGGCCGAATTTGTCGCCGCCGGATTTCTCAATATGCGCTCGCGCGAAGACCTTGGCCCCGGCGCGCTCGAATACACGCTCACCTCTGCGGGCGATGCGGCGCTCAGCGGCTCGCCTTATAGCGGCGAGCGGCCCACGTTCTGCGCTCCGGTGGAGCGGCGCCTCGTCGAGATCACGGCGATGGAATGGGGCCAATATCCATGCGGAAATCTGCACGTGCGCTTTACGCATGTGAGCGATGATTGGCCAAGCTGGGCGCGCGCGGAATCGACGCGCCTGCGCCTTGCGCAGACTTGGCCCGCGCTTGGGGAAGCCACCGAGGGGTCGGTGACGCTGAGCCGACGCTGGTACAGCCAGCGCCAGCGCGGCAGCGAAGCGGGCCGCGGCGAGCTTGCCTCGGTGTGCTACGATCCTGGACGCACGCGCATCATCGGCGACGATCTGCGCCTGTTCAGCGCCCAGCCCTGATCATTGCAGCACGAACGTGACCTTCATGTTCACGCGCCATTCGCTGATCTTGCCGTCCTTGCACGTGACCTTGATGTCCTGAATCCACGCGCCCTCGACATGTTCGAGCGTGTCGGCGGCTTTCGCGAGCCCGCTTTCGATGGCGTCTTGCAGGCCTTTGCTGGAGCCCGCGGTTACTTCGATCACTTTGGCGACGGCCATGTGGTCCTCCTCGGCTGACGCCAAGAGGATAGGGCGAAAGCGGCGCGCGCCAAGGCGCGCGCCGCAAAACGCCATTATGGGGCGATGCGAACGCCAACCATGATGCTGGCAGGCGCGCCGGCGAAGCCGTTGACGGCCTCGTAGGTCTCATCGAGCACGTTATCGCCCGCCGCATAGAGGCGCACGCTGTCGCTCACCGCCCAGGAGGCCGAGAGGCGCAGGATATTATACGCTTCCACCCGCCCCGTGCCGGCCCAGAAGCCGGCGTTGTCGTAGGTGGTGTCGAGCCGCGAGCCGACTTCGCGCCAATCCAGCTGCGCTGCGAACGGCCCATGCTCCACGCCGATTTCCGCGCTCCACGCGTGGCGCGGCCGGCGCGCCAGCGCCACGTCCGTGCTCGCATCGCGCGCGTCCGTATTGCCGTAGCGCACGCTGGCGCTGAGCCAGGGCAGCGGGCGCAACGTAGCGCGCGCTTCAGCGTACTCGATCTCGGCTTCGTCCACGTTGGCGTAGGTGAAGCCGAAGAAGCCGATCAGATCTTCGATCTCGCTGGAACGATAGAGCGCGCCGAGTTCGAGGCCGTTTTCTTGGCCAAAAAGCGCGAAGCTTGCGTCCGCGCCGGCTTCCCAGCTGGTGGCGCTTTCAGGGCGCAGGCCAGCGGCGCCAAAGAAAGGCACAAAGCGCTCATAAAGCGAAGGCGCGCGGAAGCTCGTGCCGTACGCGCCATAGACGCGTACGAGCCCCGCGATGTCGTACGCCGCGCCGGCGCGCCAGGTGGTCTCGCCGCCGAAGCCTTCGTAATCATCGTGACGCACCACGCCGGTCAGCGATAGCGCGCCGACAGCGCCTTGCACGCCCGCGAACGCGCCCCATTGCTCCTGCGCGCCTACGATCGGCGAGCCGTAGCTCACCGCGTTGATTTTTTCTTCTTCCGCTTGGCCGCCCACGCTCAGCGTCCAATCACCCAGGCGCCAATCGGCGCTGGCGTCGGCGAAGCGGCGTTCGCCGTAATAGACATCGCCGAGCACGCCGGCGTCTGAGGTTTCCCGATCGGTATCGAGCCCGCCCCCGCGCACGCGCAGCGTCAGCGCCGCGCTGGGCGCCCACGTCGCGCCCACGCGCCAAAGCGCGCTTTCACTGGCGATTTCGGTGAAGAGATTTTCGTCGATATTGCCGAAAATGCCCGGATCGTACTCCACCGTCGCATCGCGCTGACGCAGCAAAAGATCGAGCGAAAGCGTCTCGCTCAGCGCCCAATCAAACACGCCGGTGAAGGTGGCGATGTCGGCCCCGTCCTTTTCGCCGTTATGGGTGCTGATGCGTTCGGGCACGGTGTCGTAGCCTTCGCTGCCATAGCCTTCGGCGGTCACCGCGTATCGGAACGCCCCCAGCGTACCATCGGCGCCGAGTGTCGCCGTCAGCGTATCGAACGAGCCCGCCGCCGCTTCAAAGCGCGGATTGAACGCGCCATCGCCGCCGCGCCGCGGCAGCACGTTGACGACGCCCCCAAGCGCGCCCGAGCCGTAAAGCGCGCTCATCGGCCCTTGAACAACTTCGATGCGCGCGGCGTCGCCGAGCAAATCCTGGCCGGCGTCGAACACGCCTTCAGGCGTTGAGGCGTCGTCCAGGCGCACGCCATCGAACAAGACGAGCGTGTGATTGGATTCAAACCCGCCGCTGAAGATTGAGGTTTGTTGGCCGATCGGCCCAGTGCGCGGCGCTTGGATGCCTGGCGCTTGCGCCAGCGCTTGATCGAGCGTGATCTCGCCGCGTTCGCGCGCGCGATCGATGTCGATCACGGTGACGGCCGCCGGCAATTGCGATGCAGGGGCCGGCGTGCGCGTGCCGGTGACGATAATATCCTCTTCCTGCGCGTGAGCGGGCAGGGCGAGTGCGGAAGCCGCCAACAGGGCGGCTTTAAACGTAAACAGATGGCGCATAGGTGCGTCCCTCTTTTGCAGACGCGCCTCGTCCCCACCGGCGCATCGTCAACAGCGACAAGCGGGGCGCAAGAAAGCGCGGGGCCGCCCGCGTCGCTGCTGCGGAGAGGTCCGGTTCGTTCGGCTGGTCCCGGCCGGCGAACGAGCGACGTGCGGCGGCAGGTCTCCTGGCTCGCGGGTCTTTGCGGTTCCGCCGCCTTCCCAGACCCGTTTCCGGGGCCAGTGGCGCTTGGCGGAGCGCTCGCCGCTTACAGTTGCGGGCACAGCCGCGGATTTGGGGGCCTGCCCCGCACCGCGTTCCCTCTTCACGTCCTTGCGGACGAACCGTCGCGAGCGGGGTTCTAGCGGTGTTGTTTGGCCGCGCCAAGACGCCTACATGGGCGCATCAGGGCTTGACGCAGGCTTTATGCCCGCTAAAGACCCGCTCCTTATGAGCGCTTCGGCCGGGCCGTAGCGCCGACACGCTTTACTAGGATCGCCG
>DAOMPU010000264.1:0-4027 GCA_035444925.1 Terricaulis sp.
TCGCGCGTCAGGCGCTCGATGATTTCGGGCTGCGCGATGCCTTCTTCGGCCGCCCAGCGATCGAACGGAATGTCGAGGCCGAAGATTTCCTTCGCCTCGATGATCATTTCCGGCACGTCCCATTGCTCTGGATAGGCCTTCTCCGGCATGTGCCGCCAGACCAGCTTTTCCACCACGTCATGGCGCATGTCTTTGACGATCGGCGCGACGTCCGCGGTGCGCATGAATTCGATGCGCTGCTCGAAGATCGCTTTGCGCTGATCGTTGATCACGTCATCGAACTTCAGCAGGTTTTTGCGGATTTCGAAATTGCGCTGCTCGACGCGGCGTTGGCTGGTTTCCAGCGCCTTGTTCATCCACGGGTGGACGATCGCCTCGCCGTCCTTGATGCCAAGCCCGCGCATGATCGCATCGAGCCGCTCGGCCGCGAAGATGCGCAAGAGATCGTCTTCCAGGCAGATATAGAATTTCGACTTGCCCGGATCGCCCTGGCGCCCGGTGCGGCCGCGCAGCTGGTTATCGATGCGGCGGCTTTCGTGGCGCTCGGTGCCGAGCACGTAGAGCCCGCCCGCTTCCAGCGCGATCGCCTTTTTGCTTTCGACATCCACGCTGATCTGGCGCTTCAGCGCGGCGATCTGCTCGGGCGTTTCATCGCCCTTGAGCGCGGCCTTCATGCGCATCTCGACGTTGCCGCCGAGCTGAATGTCGGTGCCGCGGCCGGCCATGTTGGTGGCGATCGTCACCGCGCCGGGCACGCCCGCCTGCGAGACGATCTGCGCTTCCTGCTCGTGATAGCGCGCGTTCAGCACCTGGTGGGGAATGCCGCGCTGCTTCAGCATGGTGGAAAGATATTCGGATTTTTCGATCGACACGGTGCCCACCAGCACGGGCTGCTGGCGGCGGTGCGTCTCTTCCACGTCGGCGATGATCGCCGCGAACTTTTCCTTCGCCGTGCGATAGACTTCATCGTCTTCGTCGATGCGCTTCACCGGGCGATTGGTGGGCACTTCCATCACGTCGAGCTTGTAGATGTCGCCGAACTCGGCCGCTTCGGTGGCCGCGGTGCCGGTCATCCCGGCCAGCTTGTCGTACAGGCGGAAATAGTTTTGGAACGTGATCGAGGCCAGCGTCTGGTTTTCCGGCTGGATGTTCACGCCTTCCTTGGCTTCGATCGCTTGGTGCAGGCCTTCGGAAAGCCGGCGCCCGCTCATCATGCGGCCGGTGAATTCATCGATCAGAACAACTTCGCTGTCCTTGACGATATAATCCTTGTCGCGCTGGAACAGCTTGTGCGCCCTGAGCGCCTGGTTGGCGTGGTGCACCAGGGAAATGTTCGCCGGCTCGTAGAGCGAGCCTTGCAGGATGCCGCGCTCGGCCAGCATTTCCTCGATCCGCTCGGAGCCCGCCTCCGAGAACGTCACCGAGCGCTGCTTTTCGTCGTGCTCGTAATGCTCGTCGCGCAAGAGCGGGATCAGCGCGTTCACTTGGCGATAGAAATCGCTGCGGTCTTCGGTGGGGCCGGAGATGATCAGCGGCGTGCGCGCTTCATCGATCAGGATCGAGTCCACTTCATCGACGATGGCGTAGCGGTGCCCGCGCTGGACCATCTCGCCCAGCGAATACTTCATGTTGTCGCGCAGATAATCGAAGCCGAATTCGTTGTTGGTGCCGTACGTCACGTCGTTGGCGTAGGCTTGGCGGCGCTCGTTATCGTAAAGCCCATGCACGATGACGCCGACCGACAGGCCGAGGAAGCGATAGATCTGGCCCATCCATTCGCTGTCGCGCTTGGCCAGATAATCGTTCACCGTGATGACGTGCACGCCGCGGCTCTCAAGCGCGTTGAGATAAACCGGCAGCGTCGCCACCAGGGTTTTGCCTTCGCCGGTGCGCATTTCGGAGATCTTGCCCTGGTGCAGGATCATGCCGCCGATCATCTGCGTGTCGTAATGGCGCTGGCCCAAGGTGCGCTTGGCCGCTTCGCGCACGGTGGCGAACGCCTCGGGCAGCACGTCGTCCAGTTTGGCGCCGCGCGCCAGGCGATGGCGGTATTCGCTCGTCTTGTTGCGGAGCGCTTCGTCCGAGAGCGCCTCGAACGTCGGCTCAAGCGCATTGATGCGCGCCACCGCGGGTCTCATCCCGCGCACCTTGCGCTCATTGACGGAGCCGAAAATCTGCTTAGCGAGGTTCAACATGGGGGGCGATCTTATCCCGATTGCGCCATGAAAATGAGGCGCGCTGTCTCAACGTGGAGAGCGTTGAGTTTGTTGGCTTTTTTATGACTCTCCGCGGCGCGCCCGGCTGCGAAATCTCTCTCGACACGTGCGCCCGCGAGACTTAAGAGCGCCCCTTGGGCGTGTCAATGCGACCTCGATTGCGGGCGCGCGTCTTGCAGAACGCCGCTAAGACGGCACGGCCCCCCGGAGCAGAATGCATGTCCTTGCTCAAACGCGCCCCTTTCCTGGCCCTCTTGATCGCCGGCTTCCTGGCCGGGTGCGGCCTGGGGCGCGACAATGTTGGCGATGGCGGGGCGATCACCGATCCGGTGGTGGCCGCCACCGTGAACGGGCGCCCCATCTATATTGAGGACGTGCGCGCCTATGCCGTCGCGCGCGGGTTGATGCAGGAGGGCGAGGATCTCGACGCCAATTCGGACGCCTTCTATTTCGCCCTGGAAGAACTGATCCAGGTGCGCCTGTTCGCCATGGAGGCCGAGGCGCGCGGGCTCGACCGCGACCCCCAAGTGCGCCGCCAGCTGGAGAACGCCCGCGAGCGCGTGCTGGCCGCCGCCATCTATGATGAGATCGACCAGCGCGCCGCCAGCCCCGCCGCGATCGAACGGCTCTATCGCGAAAACGCCGGCGATCTGGTGGGCGATTCCGAAGTGCGCCTGCGCGTCATGCGCTTCCCCACCCGCGAAGAGGCCGACGCGGCGATCCGCCGCCTCAATCAAGGCGAACGCTTCGAGCGCCTGGCGTTCGAACTTTCCACCGAGCGCAACACCGCCCCGGACGGCGGCGATCTTGGCTTCCGCGGCGTGAACGATTTTGTCCCGCAATTGCGCGAGGCGCTGGCGCGCGCCACCGTGGGCGATCTGATCGGCCCGATGCAGTTTGAAAACGCCTGGCACGTCATCCGCCTGGAAGACCGCCGCGAGGGGCCGCTGCCGCCGCTGGAAACGCTGCGCCCGCGCATCATCGATTGGATGCGCTTCCAGGAAATCTCGACGCTGCAGGAGGAACTTGAACGCGGCGCGCGCATCGTGCGCGTGCGCGAGCGGCGCGAGATCGGCATCGAGCCCGGCGGCGAAGTGACCGAGCCCGGCGATGCGCCCGCCGCAACGCCCGCGCCGGAAACGCCGCGCCCGGCGCCGGACGCCGCAGCGCCTCCGGGCGCCGCGCCCCCGCCCTTCCCGTTCCCCACCGGCCCGGTGACGCAAGCGCCCGCGCAGCAAACGCCGCCCCCGCCCGCGCCCGCGCCTAGCGTCGAGCCCGCCGACGCGCAAAGCCCCGCGCCGTGAAAGACGGCCCTGTTTCGCCGCTGGCGCCTCTGCGCTTTCCCGATCTGCCGCCGATCGCCGGCCTTGAAGCCGCGATCGGCCGCGCGGGGTTCTACAAACACGAACGCCCCGATCTTCTGTTGATGCGCATGCCCGCGGGCACGCGTGCGGCCGGCGTGTTCACCACCAACGCCGTGGGCTCGGCGCCCACCGATTGGTGCAAGGCCGCGCTCGCCGCCAATCGCGGGCAAGCGCGCGGGCTGCTGGTGAACGCCGGCTGCGCCAACTCGTTCACCGGCCCCGCCGGCGATGCGGCCTGCAAGCGCGCGCTTGCCGAAGCGGGCGCGGCCATTGGCGTTGAGGCGCGCGAAATGCTGGGCGCCTCCACCGGCGTGATCGGCGTCGTGCTCGACGACGCAAAGATCACGCGCGAACTGCCGAATTTGAATCTCGCGCCGGTCGATTGGCATGCGGCGGCCAGCGCCATCATGACCACCGACACCTTCCCCAAAGGCGCGGGCGCAACCT
>DAOMPU010000265.1:0-4008 GCA_035444925.1 Terricaulis sp.
GCGATGGATAACAGCCTCCTCCTCGGCCTGCAGACGCAGCGCGTATTGCAACGGCGCATGGACGTGACGGCCAACAATCTCGCCAACGTCGCCACCGCCGGCTTCAAGGCCGATGCGATGGTGTTCGACGAAGCCGCCAACACGCGCGCGCACGCCGATTCTGATCCGCGCGAGATCCGCTTCGTGCGCGACGTCACGCTGATGCGCGACATGCGCCAGGGGCCGATCGCGATGACGGGCAATCCGCTCGATGTCGCCATCGAGGGCGACGGCTTCTTCATGGTCGAAGGCCCGAACGGGCCGCTGTTTACGCGCGATGGCGCGTTTACGCTTACGGGGGATGGACGCCTGGTGACCGGCGACGGGCGCAGCGTCCTGAACTCGGGGGGAGCGCCGATCGTGTTCGATCCGCAGGGCGAAAGCCCGGTGATCGGGCGCGACGGCGCTATTCGTGTGGCCGGGGTCGAAGCCGGCCGCATAGGTGTGGCGAGTTTCGCCGCACCTGGCGCGCTCTCGAAGGTCGGGGACAACCTTTGGGACGCGCAAGGTCAAGCGCAGGGTGAGTTCGAAGGGGTCGTGCTGCAAGGCGCGCTCGAAGGATCGAACGTGCGTCCTGTGGTCGAGCTCACAAGGCTCATTGAAATATCACGCGCTTACCAATCGGCCGCCAAGATCGTTTCTGGTGCGGACGAGCTGCGTAAGAGCGCGATCGAGCGGCTGGGCCGCTAGGAGAAATAGTCCCACATGCGCGCACTTTCGATCGCAGCTTCGGGCATGCAAGCCCAGCAAACCAACGTCGATGTCATTTCGCACAACATCGCGAACATGAACACGACCGGCTACAAGCGCCAGCGGGCCGAATTTCAGGACATGCTCTATCAGAACATGGAGCGCCCGGGCTCGACCTCTTCGGCGTCCGGCAGCATCCTGCCGCTCGGCATTCAAATCGGCGTGGGCGTGCGCACCGATGCTGTCGGCCGGTTGACCGAGCAAGGCGGCATCTCCAACACCGGCAACGCCTACGATCTCGCCATCAGCGGGCGCGGCTATCTGCAAGTGACGCTGCCTTCGGGGCAGACCGCTTACACCCGCGCGGGCAATCTGGCGGTGAACGCCGACGGCGAACTCGTCACCGCCGATGGCTATGCGCTGGAGCCTTCCGTCACCGTGCCGCAGGACGCGACGGCGATCCAGATCACGCGCGACGGCGTGGTGGAAGTGGTGATGAGCGGGCAAACCGATCCTCAGCAGATCGGCCAGCTTGAACTCGCCACCTTCATCAATCCGGCGGGCCTAGAAGCGATTGGCGACAACCTCTTCCTGGAAACGCCGGCCTCCGGCTCGCCCAACACGGCCACGCCCGGCTCGCCCGGCTTCGGCACGTTGATGCAAGGCTTCCTCGAACTTTCCAACGTCAACGCGGTGGAGGAGATTTCGTCCCTGATCGTGGCGCAGCGCGCTTACGAGATGAACGCGCGCGTCATCACCGCGGCGGACGAAATGCTCCAAGCCACCACGCAGCTGCGCTGAGGGAGCTTTAGCCATGATGCGCCTTGCTACTCTCGCCGCCGCCTTCTGGCTCACTTTGTGCGCGGGCTTTGCGTTCGCCGATCCCGTCACGCTGCGCGCGCGCGTGGAAGCGAGCGGGCGCGCCATCACTTTGGGCGATGTGTTCGACGGCGCGGGCGCCGCGGGGAGCACGTTCGTCGCGCCGGCGCCGCCGGCGGGGCAGATGACGACGATCTCGGTCGCGGTGCTGGCGGCGGCGGCTTCCGCGCAAGGCTTGCAATGGACGCCCCCGCCCGGCCTCACCGAAGTGCGCGTGATCCGCCCCGGCGGCGCGCGCGCAACGCTGCCGGCCGCCAGCCATGACAGCCGCAGCGTGAGCGATGCAGCGGTGCGGCGTGGCGAGATGGTGTCCACGGTTTTCCTGCACGGCGGATTGCAAATGACGATGCGCGCCCGCGCGCTGGAAGATGCGGCCGTGGGCCAAAGCGTGCGCCTGCAAAACACTTCGTCCAATCGTCCGATCGACGCCATCGTGACCGCGCCCGGCATGGCGCGGGCGGTGGGCCCATGAGCCTGGAGAATCCGATGCGCCACCTTGCCCTGCTCGCTCTCGCCGCCAGCGCGGCTGGATGCGCCAGCGTTCAGCCCGTCGAAATGGCGCACGATGCGCTGGCCGCGCCCGGCATGGCCTACGACGCCGCGCGCCGCGCGATGGGGCCGCCGCAACTCACGCCCGTATCGAACCCCGCCCCGCTCACCGGCGGGGCGCAACAGAGCATGCCGCAGCCGAACTTCCCGAACGCTGAGCAGCGCGCGCCCTCTTCGCTGTGGCAAGCGGGCTCGCGCAGCTTCTTCAACGATCACCGCGCCACGCGCATCGGCGACATCCTCACCGTCGAGATCGAGATCGCCGACAAGGCCGAGCTTTCCAATTCATCCGACCGCTCACGCGAGAGCAGCACGAATATGGGACTTTCAAACTTCTTTGGCCTCGAACAATCGCTCGGCCAAGTTTTCAACAACGCGTTCGATCCGCAAAACATGATCGGCGCCCAGGCCGATAGCGAACATCGCGGCTCGGGCGCGATCAACCGCGAAGAGAAGATCGAACTCACCGTCGCGGCCGTGATCGTGGATCGCCTGCCCAACGGCAATCTGGTGATCGCCGGGCGCCAGGAAGTGCGCATCAACGGCGAATTGCGCGAACTCACCGTGAGCGGCCTCATCCGCCCCGAAGACGTGACCGCCGATAATCGCGTGAACCACACGCAGATCGCCGAAGCGCGCATCTCTTACGGCGGCCGCGGCACCATCAGCACCGTGCAACGCCCGCAATGGGGCCAGCGCGTGGGCGATGCGATCGCGCCTTGGTGATTTCAAGCGAATAGCGAAATAGCGAGTAGCGAATAGGGCCCCAGCGACTCTCCTCCCCCTTGCGCGGAGGAGTTGGAGGTGGGGGGGTAACGGCGGTGTTCCTTCCGGAAAGGCTGCCGCCCACACCCCCACCCTGCCCTCCCCACAAGGGGGAGGGTTCGCAGCGGCACGCGCCGCCGCCTCTTCGTCATCCCGAGCGAGCGAAGCGAGGCGCGGGCTGTCGCCTAACGGTAGGTCCGCTTTTCGCCGGGAGCGGGCATTGGCTGTGTTGCGGTTTGGATCGCGGCGCGGCTAATGGGACCAGGGGGAACGGCAATGAGCCTCGTCGGCATTCTGAGCATACTGACTGGACTGCTCGTCGTGATTTGCTTTCTAATCTGGTCGATCTCTGATCGTCTTCGGGAAATCCGTGACGAACTCATCTCATTTCGTCGGCAGTTTCCTGACCGCCCCTTCGACGAACAATCAAGTGATTGAATGTCCGCTTCGGGCCAGACGCAGACATTACCACGCTTCCCCGCCGAGAGCCCCGCGAAAGCGGGGCCGAGAGCGGGGATCCAGGGCAACGGGCGCAGCACTTGGCTCTGGATCCCTGATCGCCCCCCGGCTTTCGCCGGGCATGCGTCAGGGAAGCGTTTGCGGATCAATTCACCCGCCTCTCCTTCCCCGCCCAGAACGGCTCGCGCAGCTCCCGCCGTAATATCTTTCCCGACGGGTTGCGGGGCAGCGGCTGCTCGCGGAAGTCCACGCTTTTCGGCGCTTTGAAGGCGGCGATGCGGGTTTTGGCGAAGGCGATGATGTCTTCGGCGTTTTGTTCGGCGCCCGGTTTGGGGACGACGATGGCTTTCACGCTTTCGCCCCAGGTTTCATCCGGCACGCCGATCACGGCGATTTCCGCGACCGCGGGATGGCCGAAGATCGCGCTTTCGACTTCGGCGGGATAGATATTCTCCGCGCCGCTTATGATCATGTCCTTGATGCGATCCTGGATGAATACGTAGCCGTCCTCGTCGATATAGCCGGCGTCGCCGGTGCGCAGCCAGCCATCGGCGTTGACCGTGCCGCGCGTTGCATCCGCGTTGCGCCAATAGCCGGCCATGTTGGCGGCCGAGCGCGTGCAGATTT
>DAOMPU010000266.1:0-3999 GCA_035444925.1 Terricaulis sp.
TGTGGCCATCGGCGAACGTCTTGATGTTGACGATCACCTTCTCGCCCATGTCGATGCGGCCCTCGAGCGTGGCCGAGCCCATGTGCGGCAGCAGCACCACGTTTTTCAGCTTCTTCAGTTTCGGATTGATCGCCGGCTCGTGCTCGAACACGTCGAGCCCGGCCCCCGCCAGTTCGCCCTTCTCCAGCATGCGCGCGAGCGCGGCCTCATCGATCACCTCGCCGCGCGCGGTGTTGACGATGTAGGCGTGCGGCTTCAGCAGCGCGAGTCGGCGCGCGCTCAGTAGATGGTACGTCGCCGGCGTGTGCGGGCAATTGATGGAGACGATATCCATGCGCGAGAGCATCTGATCGAGGCTGTCCCAATAGGTCGCCTCCAATTCCTGCTCGATATGCGCGGCCACCTTGCGGCGGTTGTGATAATGAATCTGCAGCCCGAACGCCTTGGCGCGGCGCGCCACCGCCTGGCCGATGCGGCCCATGCCGATAATGCCGAGCCGCTTGCCGCCCACGCGCCGGCCCACCATCCAGGTGGGGCTCCAGCCCAGAAACTCGTCGCTCTCGACGATCTTTACGCCTTCAACGATCCGGCGCGGCACAGCCAGGATCAGCGCCATGGTCATGTCGGCGGTGTCTTCGGTCAGCACGCCTGGGGTATTCGTCACGGTGATGCCGCGCGCGACCGCCGTCTGCACGTCGATATTATCGACGCCGGCGCCGAATTGCGCGATCAGGCGCAGCTGCTCGCCCGCGCGCGAAAGCACGCGCCCGTCCACCCGATCGGTCACTGTCGGCACCAGCACGTCGGCGCGCGCAACCGCGGCGGCCAGATCTTCGCTGGTGAAAGGCTTGTCCTCGACGTTCAGCTCAGCGTCGAACAATTCGCGCAGCCGCGTCTCCACCGGATCGGGGAGGCGGCGGGTGACGATGACCTTGAGTTTCTTGGCGGCAGTCATGGCCCCTGCTTAACCCACGCCGCCGCCGCCTCCAAGCCGGGTCAGCGCCTTGTCCCGCCCAAATGCTCAGAAAGGAAGCGCTCCATCTCCGTCAGCATGCCCACGCGCTCCTGCATGCCCCAGCTGCCCCAGGTGTGGCCCACGCGCGGATACTCAACGTAGCGGAAATTGGCGCCGGCGCGCTGCAGCGCGTCGCGCATGCCGCGGCCTTGCTCAACCGGGACGGTCCAGTCGAACTCGCCGGCGATGATCAGCACGGGGGCGCGCAACGCGGAAAGCTGGCGCGCCGGCGAGACCTGCTCGATCATCGCGCGATCGGCGTTCGGATCGCCGATCGAGTTGCGCCAATAATCGAGCGAGGAGGAGCGCCGCCCTTCCTCCAGCGCCTTCCAGCGCAAGAAGTCCGGCAAGTCGTACACGCCGTTGAAGCCGATGGCGCAGCGATAAAGGTCGGGCGTCAGCGTCGCGCCCGCCAGCGCGGCGTAGCCGCCGTACGAGCCGCCCACGATGCAAATGCTTTCCGCCTGCGCACGCCCGCTGGCGATCAAATGGCGCACCCCGTCGGTGACGTCATCTTGCATGCGCTGGCCCCATTGCCGGCGTCCCGACATGATCGAAGCGAGGCCAAAGCCGCTTGAGCCGCGGAATTGCGGCTGAAACACCGCGTAGCCGCGCGAGGCCAAGAATTGAACCATCGGGTCAAAGCCGTAATAGTCCCGCCCCTCCGGCCCGCCGTGCACATAGACCACGAGCGGCGCCCCGCCCGCCGGCGCGCCGGGCGGCGTGGTGAGATAGCCCCAGAGCTGGGCGCCGTCGCGCCCGGCATAGCTCACCACTTCCATCGGGCTTAGCTGCTCGTCTTGGAACGCGCGCGTGGCTGTCACCGGCAGCACGGCGCGCGCTTGGCGATCATAGATGTAATAGCTTGGCGTCGTCGTCGGCCCCTGCACATGCACCAGCCAAACGGCGCCGTCGTCGGACATATTCACCAGCGTCACGTCCGCTTGCTGCTCAAAGAAAGCGTTCACGGCGCGGATGTGACGTCCCACGTCTTCATTGAAATATTGGCAGGATCGCCGCTGATGCACCGCGCACGCGGCGCCGATCTCGGTTTGATCGCGCGAGAGCCAAACATCGCCGGCGAAATCCGCCTGCGGGTGCTCGTAGCGCGCCGCGCCATACTGGCCGGTAGCTGCGTCGAGCAGATAAAGCCCCTGGCGATCCTGGCCAGGCGGGCGCGCGAACACCCACACCTGCCCCGCCGGCCCCGGCGCCACCGCGCCGAATTCTGGGTTGTTGGTGTCCTCGCCGCCGCGGAATTCCGCGAGCTGCGTCCAATTGCGTTCGCCCGCGCCGCGCCGAAACACGCGATAGCCCGCCCCGCCCGGCAGCGCTTCATAGCGCAGCACCGCCGCGCCCGTGCTGTCTTGCGCCCAGCCCAGCCCGTCCCAGCCGCCATCCTCCACCCGCTCCGTGCGCCCGCTATTGACGTTCGCGCGATAAAGCCCGCGCCCATTGGGCCCGTATGCTTCAATCAGCACATGCGCAGGGTCGTTCGGCAGCACGTCGGCGAGCACGGTGGACGCCGTGCCGACCGCGAGGTTCTGCGATTGGCCCTCAAACATTGGGCGCAGGCTCGACCCGTCGGCGTTGATCGCCACCAGGCGCGTCACGCCCACCGCGACGCGTTCGCTTGAGCGGATATGCGCGCTGCGGTCATTGCGCATGGTCGCCTGGCGCGTGGTGGAGATCGACATGATCAGCCGCTCGTTGGTTTTCCAGGCCACCCAATCGATCTGGTTCTGCGCATCGCCGCGCGCCACCTGCTGCAGCACGCGGGCTTCGCCGCTGCGCCAATCCAGCCGGATCAGCGTGTCGCCGCGCGCGTCCGTGCGCACGCCGATCACGTAGCGCCCATCCGGCGAGAGGCCGGCGGAGCGGAACCCAGGATCGCTGGCGAACGCCTCGAGCGAGGGCCGGCCCGATTGCGCAAACGCCGCGCTCGGCGCGAACATCACCGCCAGCGCAAAGGCCGCGAGGACCAAAGCCCGCATCTTTCCCCCTGCATTTTCTAGCGGGGTTTTAACCAAGTTGCGGGCGGGGCGTCAGCTGGAAATGTCTGCGCCGTTAAATCCGCTTTCACGCGCGGCGGCCGACACTTCCAACAGAGGGCTCAGCAAAATGGGCCGAAAGGTGGGTCGCATGCGTTTTGGGATCGCCGCCACGGCAGCGGCGCTTTGCTTTCTTTCGCTGAACGTCACCCCCGCCGGCGCGCAAGCCGGGGGCGAGGCCCCCGCTTTCCTCAGCCTGCGCGGCGAAGGCGCTAATGGCCGCCGCGGCCCCGGGACCGAGCACCGCATCGATTGGATCTACCAACGCGCCGGCCTGCCGATGATGGTCACCGGCGAAAGCGGTCCCTGGCGGCGCGTGCGCGATCCAGACGGCGCGGAAACCTGGATGCACATGCAAAATCTTGAGGCGCGCCAGACCGGCTATGTCCGCGCCGCGAGCGCCCTGCGCCACCAGCCGCGCGCCAATTCCGGCGTCAAAGCCGAGCTTGAGCCCGGCGTCATCGGCGCGCTGACCGGCTGCGAAAACGGCTTCGCCCGCCTCGCCGTGCGCGGCCGCGTCGGCTGGGTGGAGGCCGCCGCCATCTGGGGCGCGGAAGGCTGCGCAGGCCAAGCGCATATGGCTTCGCGCTAGCCAATTTCAGCATCCTGGCG
This sequence comes from Terricaulis sp., assembly GCA_035444925.1. Classification (GTDB taxonomy): domain Bacteria; phylum Pseudomonadota; class Alphaproteobacteria; order Caulobacterales; family Aquidulcibacteraceae; genus Vitreimonas. The sequence continues at coordinate 3,679 of DAOMPU010000266.1, forward strand.
CCCGCCGGTAGCCAAAGCCGCCGCAGCTTGCCCCCGCCTCCCCCCGCCTGTAAGCCGGGCGGAGCGAAATTTCCTTAGCGGCGAGTAGTTTCATGGCCAGCGAGCGGCCCTCCAGCCTTTCTTATGAAGACCTGATTTCCTCCGGCGAAGGCGACTGGGCCGGGCCGGGCAACGCGCAGCTGCCGCTGCCGCCGATGCTGATGTTCGATCGCATCCCCTCGATCACGATCGATGGCGGCGCCCACGGCAAAGGCAAGGTGATCGCCGAGTACGACATCAATCCCGAGCGCTGGTTTTTCGAGTGCCATTTCAAGGGCGATC
>DAOMPU010000267.1:0-3998 GCA_035444925.1 Terricaulis sp.
ACCGAGATCATGGCGTAGCCGAGGTACAAAATGACGTGCGTGATGATGGGCATAATTTGCCGTCCGAATCTCTTGTGAGCCATGGGACGAGCGCGGCGGTTGCGGGAGTGTTAACCGGCGTAAATCGCCGCTTGACGAAATTATCGTATCACGATAATTGATTATCGCGCCACTTAAGGCGCTCGGGAAACCCCAGCATGAACACCGCGATCGCCGCGCCGTTGGCGCGCGCCCAGCAGCTCGCCCAGGCTTCCAGCGTCGTCGCGGTCATCGCCGCGATCATGCTGGCGATCACCGCCGCGCTCGATGTCGCCGCGCCCGGCCTTCGCGCGCTGCCCGATCTGGCGCCCGGCCTCGAAGGCACGCTGGCGCTGCTTCACATTCTCGGCGCGCAAGCGATCCTGGCGCTGCCCAGCTTCATCCTGGCCGGCGTGTGCTTCGATCTTTCGCGCGTGCTGCGCGCCTACGCGGCCGGCCACATCTTCACCCGCCGCGCCAGCGCCGGCGTGCGCAAAGCGGGCGAGGGCATCCTCTGGGCGATGGCGTTCAAATGCCTGCTCTCGCCCGCGCTCTATTCGATCGTCGCCGAGCACGCGCGCGGCAACGTGTTCAATCTGCGCTTTGAAACTTTCGACCTCGGCCTGATCGCGCTCGGCTTCTTCATCATGGTGATGGGCCGCGTGCTGCAGGCCGCCGCCGCCCTCAAAGCTGAAAACGACGAGATCGTGTGATGAGCAAAGCTTCCGCCTCGCAAACCGCCAAAACCATGCGCCAGCTTTCGCAAGCGGCGATCCCGATCCTGATCGCGGCCATCGCGCTGCCTTTGATCGGGCAAATCTATCTCGCGCTGTTCGAGCCCCAGCCCGGCGCCAACGCCGCCGCGCTGATCGGCGCGCACGTGCTGCGCGCGCTGCCTGCGCTGATCCTCGCCGCGTCGCTGTTCGGCTTGGTGAGGGTATTGCGCGAGTACGAAGCGGGGCGTTTCCTTTCCGCAGAGGCGGGCGCCGCGTTCAAGCGCGTCAGCGCCGGCGCCATGATCGCGCTGATCGCGCATGTCGCCGCCGCGCCGATCCTTATCGGCCTGATTGAAGGCAAAAGCCTCAGCGAAATGCTGCAGGCCGATACGTTCAGCTTGTGCATCATGGTGTTCTGCGCCGCGATGCTCACCGTGGGCGTGCTGCTGGAGGATGCCGCGCGCGTGCTGAAATCAGAGCACGATCAGATCGTCTGATGCGCATCGTCGTCACCCTCGACATCATGCTGGCGCGCCGCAAAATGCGCGCGAAGGATTTGGCCGAGCGCGTGGGCATCACCGAAGCGAACCTTTCGCTGCTGCGCACCGGCAAGGTCAAAGGCGTGCGTTTTGAAACGCTCGCCAAAATCTGCGAAGCGCTCGAGTGCAAGCCGGCCGATTTGCTGGATGTGGAGGCGGGGGAGGCGGATTAATTCCCCTCGCCCCGCGCAGCGGGGGAGGGGTTAGGGGAGGGGGGGCGGTGCATTCCCGGCGCGTTGCGTTTCCCCCTCCCTGCGGCTCCGCCGCTTTCCCTCCCCCGCGCAAGCGCGGGGCGAGGGATCAAGTTTGCGCAAACAGCGCCGCCGCTTGCGCCAGATAAATCAGCCCCAGCCCCGTCACGATCAGCCGCGTCCACTTCAAGAAGTTCACGTCGCTCATCCGATCGAGCGCCTTGCCGCCCAACCACGCGCCTAGCATCGCCAGCGGCGCGGCCGCGATGAAAAACCAAAGCGGCGGCAGCCCGCTATTGGCCGCACCGATCAGCGGCGCGCCGTAAAACGCCATTTTCGCGGTGTGGCTGAACGCCTGCGTCGCCGCTTTCGTCGCCACGATCTGATGGCGCGTCAGCGCCGTGCGCACAAAAAACACATCCAGCAGCGGCCCCGAAACGCCAGCGATCACGTTGAGCCCCGTCACACTCAGCCCGCACGCCGCCGCGTGCGCGGGCTTGGCCGCATCCAGCTGCAGCGCGCCCTTCGGCAGCCAGGCGAGGCCCGGCACGAGCCCGAGCATCAGATACACCCACGCCTTCGTTGGATTGTACGTCAAAAACAGCAGCAGCCCCGCCGCGGCGGCCGAGCCCAAGGCGTAAAGCGCAATGATGCGCCAAGCGATGTGCTTGCGATGCAGCACCGCGCGCCAGCCATTGGAAACGAATTGCACCGCCCCGTGCGTCACCATCGCAGCAGACACCGGCATCGCCAAAGTCAGCGCGCCCATCAGCATGAGCCCGCCCGCCATGCCGAACACGCCCGAAACCGTCGCCGTCGCCAGCACGACGGCCAATAAAATCGCTATGGTGAAAATCGCCACGCACGCCTCCATGTCTGGGAGAACGGCGCGGCGGGGAGCGCCCCGAAAGCCCTGAGATACGGCGCACGCGTCAGCGGGCAATGTACGCGTGCTTTGCCCAAAACGCAAAATCCACACCTCTCCCCCGCGAGGGGGAGAGGTCGCTGCAAGCTTGCTTGCAGCGGGTGAGGGGGCGGGCGTCAGGATGAGGCGCAAGCGTCGATGCAGCGCTCTATCCTGAACCGCGCCCCCTGATCCGGCCTTCGGCCACCTTCTCCCCCTCCCGGGGGAGAAGACATTGTCTAGAGGGCTGCTCTTGGCCCATTTGCAGACACTGGCCTTCGGCCCGATCCGGGGCATAGATGCGACTATGAGCGATGACGAGCCGGTGAGAGGAACAGTAGTTTGCGCCCACCACGGGTCGCGTGAGGCGACATTCGTTTGTTCTCACATCTTGGACGCCGACAAGAGCGGCATACCTTGCGGTTTCAACTGGCACATTGATGAGGACGGAAATTTCCAGGCTTTCTGCGATGCCTGCATCGCTATGGACGAAGCCGCTTGGGAAGACACCGGCTCCGACACCATCCGCGTACTTTGCATCGATTGCTATCGAAGGGCGGCAGCGCTTCATGGCGTTGTCGTGAGCAGGCCGAATTAGGGCCCATTTCCGCTCCCGGCGAAATACGCACTCCGCCGTCATTCCGGTCGCGCGCAGCGCGGGCAGGAAACCAGGGCCAACCCCACGCCCCAAGAAAAAAGCCGCGGGCTGTGAGGCCCGCGGCGAAGGTCAATATAGGGAGGAAACGCCCGATAGGGCGGGTGCAACGTCGCGAAACGCTGCAACGAGAGAAACCTAGTGTGCGGTGCAGCACGGCGCAACCCGATTAAACCGTCATGTTTTTGTAGCGATAATTACTTCATTGTTTATATTTGATTTTTTCAAGCATCATGTTATATTGCGCCGCACACATGCAATAATGGATGGGTTCTGCATAAGGAATCCGCACGCGCAGCAATTGATGCCGGCGGCTTAGGCAGGCAGAAGCGCCCGTCTCCTCAAGGAAAGCATCTCCGATGGCCGAACGGCTGCGCAATCTGGCGATCATCGCCCACGTCGACCATGGCAAGACCACGCTCGTGGACCAAATGCTCGCCCAAGGCGGCGCCTTCCGCGCCAACGAGGCCCGGCAAGAGCGCGCCATGGATTCCAACGATCAGGAACGCGAGCGCGGCATCACCATCCTGGCCAAATGCACTTCGATCACTTGGGGCGAGGAAAACCGCCTCAACGTGGTGGACACGCCCGGCCACGCCGATTTCGGCGGCGAGGTGGAGCGCATTCTCGGCATGGTGGACGGCTGCGTGCTTTTGGTGGACGCCGCCGAAGGGCCGATGCCGCAAACCAAATTCGTGCTGTCCAAAGCTTTGGCGCGCGGGCTTCGCCCCATCGTCGTGCTCAACAAGGTTGATCGCCCCAACGCCGATCCCGATCAGGCGCTCTCAGACATCTTCGATATGTTCCTGGCGCTCGGCGCCAGCGATGAGCAAGCCGATTTCCCGATCCTCTACGCCTCCGGCAAAGAAGGCTGGGCGGTGAAAGCGCTGAGCGACGAACACAAGGATCTCTCGCCCCTGTTCGATCTCATCGTCGCGCACGTGCCCGATCCCGAGCCGGTGCAAAAGCGCGATG
>DAOMPU010000268.1:0-3984 GCA_035444925.1 Terricaulis sp.
GAGCGCGTTGGCGCGGCCTATATGCCGATCTCTTCGCAGCCGATCGCGGACAACAACAACCTTTCGTTCTTCTACCGCGAGCGCGCCCGGCTCGCGATGATGAGCGGCGCGCTGCGCGAGGCGCAGCGCCTGGCGGAAGCTTCCGTACGCCATGCGCGCGCGGCGGTGGAAGCCGGCCCACGCGCGGTGGAGCCTGTGATCTTTTTGTCTGAGGCGCTGGTGGCGCAGGGCGGGGCGGCTGTCCTTTCGGGCGATCGCGCCCGCGCCCGCGCGTTGGGGCGCGAATCGCTTGAGCTCGCCCGCCAAGCGCAGCGGCGTGAGCGGGGTTCGGGCCCCGCGCGGAGCGCCGAAGTGCTTGCGCTCATGCTGCTGGGCGATGTCGAGCAAGATCAGCGGCTAATCCGTGAGGCGTACAACATCATGCGCCAGATGGAGCGCGACGGGCAGCTTGAACCCGAACAAGTTCAGGCGCTGCGCATGATGGAGCGCGCGGGAATCCGCTAGCCGCCGACCAATTTCGCCACGCCGCGGAATGCGTCGGCGGCGATTAAATCTTGCGGGGCGCCGGCCACCTTGCAGCGCAGCTCCGCACTCCAGAGCACGTCGTACGCTGCGCTCAGCTTCTTTGCGCTCCAGAGTCGGCCCTGCGCGGCCACGGCGTCGCGTTCTTTCCAGAACACGGGCGGGCGCATTTTAGCCACCGCGTCGCCCGCGCTGGCGCCTGCGTCGATCGCGGCGCGCAGCTCGCGCAGCTGATGCAGGCGCCGCAACAGCGCGCGCAGCGCCGAAACGCCCGAGAGATTGTCGATCCGCGCCAGCGCCTCCACCGCTTGCGCGGCTTTGCCTTGCGCAGCGGCGAGGGAGGCTTCGTCCAAAGCGCTTTCGCCCTCTTCGGCCAGCAACGCTTCCAAGTCCGCGCGCGTGACCGGCCGGCCGAGATCGTGCGCATAAAGCGCGAGCTTTTCGATTTCGCGCGCGGCGAGGCCCCGGTCCGCCGGCAGGGCGGCGAAGAAGAAATCCTCGCCGTCGCGGTCGAAGCTGATTCCCAATTCCTTGGCCATGCTCTTGGCGAACAGCGCGCGCTCGGCCTCGCTCTCCTCATAGAAGGCGATGGCGGCGGCGCTTTTGGCGTCGTTGAATTTCTTGACCAGCTCGGCGCTGGAGCCGAGATCGCCGGCCTCCACGATCAGGAAGCCCGCCGGCTCGCCCCGCTCGATCGCGGCGAGCGCGGCAAGGATTTGCGCGTCCGCGCCTTTGCCGGCGAGGCGCGCCCACACGATCGTTGGCCCGCCCAGCAGCGATTGCGCGGAAAGCGCATCGGCCAGGCGCGCGCTGTCGCGCTTGATTTCATCGTCCGTGAGCTTGGTGATCGCGTAGGGATCGTCGGATTTGCCGAGCGCGTGCGCGGCCAGCTTCTGCGCGGCGTCGCGCGCGAAGCTTTCGTTCGGGCCGTAGAGCAGCACCGCGCGGGCGGCTTTATCCGGCTTTTCCAGAAAGCGCCGGACCCCGCCGGTGGCGATTTTCACCGCGTGCTCGCCGCGCGCGCTTGCGCGGTGCGCAACGCCAGCTCGCTGCGGAAACGCTGCGCCATGGTTTCGGCGGCGCGCTCGCGTGCATCGTCCTGGGCGGTGATTTCACCGAACGCGGCGGTGGGGATTTCGTAATTGACGATGGTGAACAGCGAGCCGCGGATCGCGCGCCCCTGGCCGGGCGCCGGCGTCAGCACGTAATTGGCGGTGAGGCGCAGCTCCGCGCGCGTGGCCGATTCATCGAGCCGGATGCCCTGCTCGGTGATGGTTTCGCGCAGCGTGATCTCCAGGCTCGCCGGCTCGCCGCCGCTGGAATTTTCCACCGCCAGCATGCGCGTCAGCTCGGTGCGCAGCACGTGGCCGGCCTTGCCCTCGATCTCGCCGATCGAAACCGGGCCGATGGCGCCGCCGCCGCCGGCAGGCGCGTACATCGGCTGGAAGCCGCACGCGGCCACCAGAAGCGAAAGAGCGGCGATCATCACGCGCATCAGCGTTTTCTCCCGGAGGCCTCAGCCCGCGACGATATTCACGATCCTGTTGGGGACCACAATCACCTTGCGGACAGTTTGCCCCTCAAGGAAGAGCGCCACAGCCGGATTCGCCAAAGCGGCGGCGCGCACGTCTGCTTCCGGCGCATCCTTGGCCGCTTCGATTTCGCCGCGCTTCTTGCCGTTCACCTGGATCGGCAGGGTGACGGTGTTGCGCGCCGCCAGCGCAGGGTCCGCGACGGGCCAGGGCTCCACCGCGACGAAGCCGACCAGCCCCAGCTTCTCCCAGCATTCCTCGGCCAGGTGCGGCATGAACGGGGCGATCAGCTGCGCCAGGATGCGCAGCGCCTCGCCGCGCGCAAACTGGCTGCCGCCGTCCGTTCCCTTCAGCTTGGCGATGGCGTTGACGAGTTCGTAGCTGCGCGCGACCGCGACGTTGAAGCGGAAATGCTCGATGTCCTCGGTGACCGATTGGATGGCGCGGTGCGCCAGCTGGCGCAGCGCGTAGGCCTCAGGTTCCATCGCCGGCGCTTCGGCGCCGGGCAAGGGCGCGGTTTGGCCGTAGGAATCCGCCAGCGTCCAGACGCGCTGCACGAAATTCCACGCGCCTTTGACGCCGGAAGCGGTCCATTCCACGTCGCGCTCGGGCGGTGAATCGCTCAGCACGAACCAGCGCGCGACATCGGCGCCGAAATCCGAAACGAACGCATCGAGATCGACCACGTTCTTCTTGGATTTCGACATTTTTTCGATGGGGCCGACGCCAACCGCCGCACCGGTTTTCAACTCGATGCGCGCGCCGTCTTTCACATCCGTCTCTTCCGGCAAGAGCCATGCGCCGGCGGCGGATTTGTACGTCTCATGCACCACCATGCCCTGCGTGAAGAGGCTGGCGAACGGTTCGCCGTTTTCGGGCACATCTAAGAAGCCGCAATCGCGCATGGCGCGGGTGAAGAAGCGCGAATAGAGCAGGTGCAGCACCGCATGCTCGATGCCGCCGACATATTGATCGACGGGCAGCCAATAGCTCGCCAGCTTTTTGTCGAACGGCTCGGCTGCGTTGTTCGCATCGGTGAAGCGCGCGAAATACCAGCTCGAATCCACGAAGGTGTCGAGCGTATCGGTTTCGCGTTGCGCCTTGCCGCCGCATTGCGGGCAATCGACGTGCTTCCAGGTGGGATGGCGATCCAGCGGATTGCCGGGCTTGTCCTTCTCGAAGGTCACGTCCTCGGGCAGCGTGATCGGCAGGCTTTCGGCCGGCGCGGGCACGACGCCGCATTTGGCGCAATGGATCGCCGGGATCGGGCAGCCCCAATAGCGTTGGCGTGACACGCCCCAATCGCGCAGGCGCCATTGCGTGGTCGCTTCGCCCTTGCCGAGCTTGACCAATTCTTCGATCGCGCGCGCGATCGCTTGCTTGGTGGGCAGCCCATCGAGGAAGCGCGAATTATAGATCGTCCCGTCATCGGTGAAGGCTTCGTCCGTCACCGCATACGTCGCCGCGTCTGCCCCCGGCGGCAGCACCACCGGTTTGAACGGCAATTTGTATTTGTTGGCGAAGTCGAGATCGCGTTGATCGCCGGCGGGGGAGCCGAAAATGGCGCCCGTGCCGTAGGTCGAAAGCACGAAATTCGCGGCCCAAACCGGCAATTCCCAGCTCTCGTCAAACGGGTGCTTCACGCGCAAGCCAAGATCGATTCCGAATTTCTCCGCCTTTTCGATATCGGCTTCGCTGGTGCCGAGCTGGCCGGCTTTGGCGATGAAATCGGCGACGGCGGGATTGGTTTCGGCGATTTTCTTGGTGATCGGATGATCGGGCGCCAGCGCCACGAAGCTTGCGCCGAACAGCGTGTCCGGCCGCGTGGTGAACACCTCGATTTTTTCGCTATCGCCCACGATGTCGAATTTGAAACGCGCGCCTTGGCTCTTGCCGATCCAGTTCGACTGCATCAGCCGCACTTTGTCCG
>DAOMPU010000269.1:0-3978 GCA_035444925.1 Terricaulis sp.
GGATGCCGAGCACGGTGTAAAACACCGCGAACGCAAGCCCGCCGAGCAGGCCAAGCTGCGTGTCGGAAAGATTGAGCGCCGCTTTGATGTCCTCGCCCAGCACGGCGACGATCTGGCGATCGACGAAATTGAGCGTGTAGATGCCGAGCAGCAGGTAAAGCGCGTAGCGGATGTTGCCATCCGAAAGGCCGGGCGCGGCAAGTTTATTGGCCGGCGCGTTGGCCGTGGCGTCGGTCATGCTGTTCCTCCCGCGCGCACTTTCCGTGCGTCTCGATACAGGAGTGTATGGGCGTGGCGGTGCGCGGGGCAAGCGCCGAATCTAGATCAACCCAAGGCTCTTGAAGCTCGCCACCCCGTCGCGGCCGACCACGAGGTGGTCGTGCACGCGCACCTGGATGGTTTCGAGCGCGCGGATGATCTCGCGGGTGATGGCGATGTCCTGTGCGCTGGGCTTGGGATCGCCGCTTGGGTGGTTGTGCACCAAGATCACCGCGCCGGCCGAAAGCTCCAGCGCGCGCCGCGCGATTTCGCGCGGATAGACCGGGGCGTGATCGACCGTGCCGCGATTCATCACTTCATCGGCGAGCAGCTGGTTTTTGACATCGAGGAACAGCGCGCGAAATTGCTCGCGCGGCTCATGCGCCAGCGCATCGCGGACGTAATTGGTGAGCTGCGTCCATGACGAGATCACCGTGCGATTTTTCAGCGCGGCGCGCTGGGCGCGCAGATGCACGGCGTGCGCGATTTTCAGATCCTGCGCCACCGATGGCCCCGCGCCCTCGATTTCGGCGATGCGCGCCGGCTCGGCCGCCAGCACGCCGGCGAGGCTGCCGAAGCGCGCGATCAGGGCCTTCGCGAGCGGCTTAGTGTCTTGCCGCGGGATGAAGCGGAACAGCAAAAGCTCCAGCAATTCGTAATCGGCCAGCGCATCGGCGCCGGCTTCCGCGAAGCGTTCGCGCAGGCGCTCGCGGTGGCCGTGATAATGCGGCTTTTCAGCTTTGCTTTTTGGCGCGCGCGCGGGCGGCGCGATGTCGAGCGGGGCGTCGGTGAGGAAGGCGAACGTCTCGCTATCCTGCACCTCGGCGGGCGCGGGAGTTTTGGGGGATTTCTTGGAACGCCCCGCCATCGCCGGCCTTATCCGGCGCGGGCGTGGGGCGTATCGAGCCCCGCGGGAGATTTGGTGAAAATCTCGATGCCGGTTTCGGTGACGCCGATCGAATGCTCGTATTGCGCCGAGAGCGATTTATCCTTGGTGACGGCGGTCCAGCCATCGTTCAGCACTTTGACTGCGGGCGAGCCGGCATTGAGCATCGGCTCCACCGTGAACATCATGCCGGGCTTGATTTCCTCGCCCTGGCCGGGCTTGCCGAAATGCAGGATGTTGGGCGCGTCGTGGAACACGCGGCCCACGCCGTGCCCGCAGAATTCGCGCACGATCGAGCAGCGCTCGCTTTCGGCATAAGCCTGGATCGCGTGGCCGAGATCGCCGGTCGTGATCCCCGGCTTGATCATCGCAAGGCCGCGCATCAGCGCTTCGTACGTCACGTCCATCAGACGCTGGGCTTTGCGGTTGGGCTCGCCGGCGGAATACATGCGGCTGGTGTCGCCGTGCCAGCCGTCGAGAACGCAGGTGACATCGATGTTCATGATGTCGCCGTCGCGCAGGACGCGATCGCCGGGGATGCCGTGGCAGACGACATGGTTGAGCGAGGTGCACACCGTGTGGCGATAGCCGCGGTAGAAGACGCACGCCGGCAGCGCGCCGTGATCGAGCAGATATTCGCGTGCCAGATCGTCGATCCGCTGGGTGGTGATTCCTTCGCGCACTTCGCCCGCGAGCATATCCAGGCACCCGGCCGAGACTTGGCCCGCCGCGCGCATGCCGGCGAAGGCTTCGGCCTGATCGTACAGCTTGATCTGGCCCGTGTTGCGCAAGGGGGCGCCGGCGGCTTGGACGTAATTCATCAGCCCCCATAACATAAGCGGGCCGTGTTAACAGCCAAGCGCTGGCGGAAAACGCCGCGAAAACGCGCGCCGGCGGTTGGCCCGCCGGCGGCGCAAGGTGTTGGCGGGGCGCCGCGGCGGCGAGGGGGCCGCGAGCGACGCTACGGCGCTTGCAATGACTGGCGCGCTCTTATCTGCGAGCACGTAGGGACTTGCGCTCGCGCGCGCCATCGCGCGGCGATGGGTGCGGCGAAAGGCGCGATGTTCACGAAAGCGTGTGCGACGAAGCGCGCTTCACGCGCGATGAGCTACGCGGCGCTTTTGGCGCTTTTGCCGATAACACGGTTGCGGCCGGCGGTTTTGGCTTCGTAGAGCGCCTCATCGGCGCGCTTCAAGAGCGTGTCGGCTTCATCGCCCGCTTCGGCGCTGGCCACGCCGATGGAGATGGTGACATCAAGCGGCTGGGAAAGGCGCGGCGTTTGAAACGGCGCGGCGGCGATCTGGCGGCGCAGGCGCTCAGCCGCGAGACAGGCCACATCGCCCGTGGTGCGCGGCATGATGACCACGAATTCCTCCCCGCCATAGCGGCAGGCGAAATCGGAGGGGCGCACGTTGGAAGCCAGGCGCACGGCGAATTCGCGCAGGATCGCATCGCCGACATCGTGCCCGTGCGTATCATTGATGCGCTTGAAATGGTCGATATCCACGATCATCACCGAAACCGGATCGCCGCCGCACTGGGCGCGCTGCGTCAGCGGGCCAAGCTGTGCGGAGAGGAAGCGGCGATTGTAAAGCCCGGTGAGCTGATCGGTAATGGCGAGTTCAAGGCTCTGATCCAGGCGCGCGCGCAGGGCGTCCATGTAGCGCTTGCGGCGCATCAGCGTGCGCGCGCGGGCGACGAGTTCGTCCTCATCCAAGGGGCGGGCGATGATGTCGTGGGCGCCGAGTTCAAGCGCGCGCACGGCGCGGGCGCGATCGTCCGGATCGATCACGGCGAGGATCGGCAGATGGCGCGTGGGCGCGCCCGAGCGCATGCGCGCGATTACGCGGAAGCCGTCGAAGCTTTTGGCGTTGACGGAAACAACGACGAGATCAGGCGCGCCCATCTGATCGCTTTCGCCCAGCATGGCCACGCGATGCTCGATGCCGAGGGCGCCTTTGATGCGTTTGATCTGCGAGGGGTTGTCGTCCACCACCAGCACGGCGCCGCTGATGAGGCGATGCTGCTCCAGCGGATCGGTGCGGAAATCCTCCTCGATCACGCCGAGCTTTTTGCCATTGGCTTCGCGCGCGCGCAGCTCATCGATCACGACTTTGAGCGAAAGCAGGCTTTTGACGCGCGCAATGAGATGCACATCGTCGATCGGCTTCGTGATGAAATCTTCCGCGCCGGCCAGAAGGCCGCGATTGCGATTGTCCTGATCGTCTAGCGTGGTGCAGATGATGACCGGAATGTGACGCGTTTCGATCTGCGCTTTAAGGCGCCGGCACGCTTCGTAGCCGTCGATGCCGCCCGGCATCATCACGTCGAGCAGGATGAGATCGGGGCGTTCGCGCTTGGCGAGTTGCACGGCTTCTTCACCGCGGCTGGCCATCAGCACATCGTAATACTCAGCCGTCAGCTTGGCCTCGAGCAAGCGGCGGTTGGCTTCGAGATCGTCGACAACGAGGATCCGCGCGCTCAAGCCCGCTCTCCCTAGCCGATGAACTTGCGGATGGTTTCGAGGAAGGTCGTCACCGAGATCGGCTTGGAGAGATAGGCGTCGCAGCCGGCGGCGAGGATTTTCTGCTCATCGCCGCGCATCGCAAACGCGGTAACGGCGACGACGGGAATGTTTTTCAGCGCCTCGTCCTTCTTCAGACGATCGGTGATCTCCAGGCCCGAAATTTCCGGCAGCTGAATATCCATGATGATGAGGTCGGGCTTGTGTTCGCGCGCGAGCGGCACCGCTTGGCGCCCGTCCTTGGTTTTCACCGTACGGTAGCCAAAGGCTTCCAACAGATCGTTGAACAGCCTCATATTGAGTTCGCTGT
>DAOMPU010000270.1:0-3974 GCA_035444925.1 Terricaulis sp.
ATCCGGGCGGGCTTCAGACGGGCGGCCATGCGCGCAATTTCATCATCCGACCCCGCTTGCGCCAGTCCCGCGACGCACACCATATGAAGTCTTGGTTATTCGCAGAACGCAAACTTGCCTCATTTCGCGGGCAGAGCCAAAGATAGCGGCGGGAACACACTTCCCTGGAGAGCTTCCATGCGCGGCAAGGGCCGAACCATCAAGCTGAACCCGGTCGATGATGACCCGCAGGTCACCGATCATCCGGCCCGGGCGGGCATGGAAGCGATCATGGATCAGAAGCTGTTTCTACAGCGGATCAAAAGTGAGCGCTCGGCGGCCTATTGGTTCGCGGCTTCGCTGTGGGGCGTCACCGGGCTTGTGCTGGGCGCGATGCTCGGCGGCTTCATGATGTTCCAGGCCTATGTGGGGCTGACCCCGCCGGTGCGCGACACGCTGGTCCAAGGCCAGGCGATCCGCGCGGCGACCGATAGCGTCAACAGCCGCGCGCCGGTCCTGGTCGATCCGACCGAGCAGCAGCAGCAAGAGCAGCGCTAGGCTTCGTCAGCCAGCGCTTTCAGTTTGTAGAGCAGATCGAGCGCTTCCTTTGGGCTGAGCGCATCGGGGTTTGCCGCGGCAAGCGCCTGCTCCAGCGCGGACGGCGCATGCTCTTCCAGCACCTGCGCGAACAGCGGCAGCTCATCCACGATCTCAACCTTCGTGGCCCCGCCATTGGCTTCCAGCCGCTGCAGCACCGCGCGCGCGCGCTCGACCGCGCTTTTGGGCAAGCCGGCGAGCTTGGCCACTTGGATGCCGTAGGAGCGATCGGCGGCGCCGGGCGCGACTTCGTGTAGGAACACCAGATCGCCCTTCCATTCCTTCGCGCGCAGATGCGCGTTGGCGCCGGCTTCCAGCTTTTCGGCAAGGCGCGTCAGTTCGTGATAGTGCGTGGCGAACACGGCGCGGCACGTGTTGGCTTCGTGCAGATGCTCGGCAACCGCCCAGGCGATGGCGAGCCCATCGAACGTCGCCGTGCCGCGCCCGATTTCATCGAGCACGACGAGCGCGCGCGGGCCCGCTTGGTTGAGGATGGCGGCGGTTTCGACCATCTCGGTCATGAAGGTGGAGCGGCCACGCGCGAGATCGTCGCTTGCGCCCACGCGCGCGAACACGCGATCCACCACGCCGAGGCGTAGCTTGCGCGCGGGCACAAACGCGCCGGCTTGCGCCAACACCGCGAGCAGCGCGATCTGGCGCAGATAGGTGCTTTTGCCGGCCATGTTGGGCCCGGTGACGATCATCAGCCGCGGCCCGCTTTTGCCTTCCGCATCTAGCCGCGCATCGTTCGGCGTGAAGCCCTGGCCTTCGCGGCGCACGCCCTCCTCCACCACCGGATGGCGCGCGCCCTCGGCGAGCAGCGCGGTGGTGTCGTCAATCTCCGGGCGCACCGCTTGCGCTTCCTCGGCCCATTGCGCGAGGCCGGCAGCGACATCGAGCGCGGCCAGCGCTTCGGCGGCGGCGCGGATCGGCGCCTCGGCTGCGGCCGCGCGCGCCGCGAAATCCTTGAACAGCGCCAGCTCACGCGAAAGCGACGCTTCACCGGCGCGGGCAATGCGGGCGTCCAGCTCGGAAAGCTCCGTGGTGGTGAAGCGGATCGAGCCGGCGTTGGTTTGGCGATGGATGAAGCGCGCATTGTGCGGCGGCGCCATCAAGGCTTCGGCTTGCTTGGTGGTCGCGTCGAGGTGATAGCCCAGCACGTTGTTGTGCTTCAGCTTCAAGCCCGCAATGCCGGTTTCTTCCGCGTACTTGGCTTGCAGCGCGGCGATGACCTTTCGGCTGTCGTCGCGCAAGGCGCGGTGATCATCGAGTGCGGCGTCAAACCCGGCGGCGATGAAGCCGCCATCACGCGCGAGCATCGGCAGATCGGGCGCAAGCGCGCGCGCTAAGGTTTGCGCCAGCGCAGCGCTTTGCGCATGCGCGGCAAGAGAAAGCGCAGCGCAGGCCTGCGTGATTTCTTCAGGCGCTTCGCGATCAAGCCCCATGCAGCGCGCCGCTGCGCGATCACCCGCGTGCAGGCCATCGCGCAGCGCCGCCAGATCGCGAGGGCCGCCGCGCCCGAGCGCGAGCCGCGTCAGCGCGCGCGCCAGATCGCCCGCGGCGCGCAGCTCCTGGCGCACGCCGGCGCGGCGATCGGCATGATCGAGGAAGAAGTGCACCGTATCGTGCCGCGCCTGAATGGCGCGCACGTCCGTCAAAGGCCGGCCAAGTCGCTCCGCCAGCAAGCGCCCGCCGGGCGCCGTGACGGTGCGATCAACGCAGGCCAGCAGCGAGCCTTCGCGCCCGCCGCGCACCGAGCGCTCGATTTCCAGCGCCGCGCGCGTTGCGGCGTCAATCGCCATGAACGCGCGCGCGCCGGCGCGCTTGGGCGGCGCAAGGCGCGGGGCGGCGCCCGCCTGCGTCAGCTCGATATAATCGAGCAGCAGGCCCATCGCGGAAAGCTCCGGCGCGCTGAAATCGCCGAACGCATCCAGCGCGGCCACTTCAAACACGGCTTTGATCCGCCGCGCAGCGGCTTTCGCATCCGCCTTCACACCCGGGCGCGGCGTCAGCGCGGCGCCGGAAATGCGGGCGGCTTCGGCAAGCTTCGCCGTATCTGCATCGACCGCCAGCAATTCCGCGGGCGCAAGCGCGGCGATCTCTTCTTCCGCGTCGCCCGCTTCGATCGCGCGCGTTTCAAACGCGCCCGTGGAGACATCCGCCCATGCGATCGCCGCGCCCTCGGCGCCGAACACGATCGCCGCCAAGCGATTGGCTGCGCGCGCATCGAGCAGCCCCTCCTCCGTCAACGTGCCGGGCGTGACCACGCGCACGACCCCGCGCGCGACAATGGATTTGCCGCCGCGCTTCTTGGCCTCGGCGGGATCTTCCAATTGCTCGCACACCGCGACCCTGAACCCCGCGCGGATCAGTTTCGCCAGATAGCCTTCGGCCTGATGCCACGGCACGCCCGCCATCGGAATCGGCTCGCCGCCGTGCTGGCCGCGTTTTGTCAGCGTGATGCCGAGCGCGCCTGCCGCCTTCTCCGCATCCTCGAAGAACAGCTCGTAGAAATCACCCATGCGGAAGAACAGCAACGCATCGGGATGATCGCCTTTCGCGGCGAGATATTGCGCCATGAAGGGCGTCAGCTTCGGCGGCTGGGAAGACGGGGAATCGGCCACACCCTGCTTTAGCGGCCCCCGCCCGTGGCGGCGAGGGGGCCCTTGTGCTACATTGCCGTCATGGATGACGGCAGAACGATTACCATCACGGTGGACGCCGAAACCGCGCTGGCTTTGGAAGCTGCGGTCAAGGCGGGCGAGCACCCCTCGGTCGAAGCGGCCGCTTCCGCCGCTGTCGATGAATGGTGGGCGGATCGCGCCATGGACGCCATCGGAGTCGAGCGCTTACGGGGCATGCTGCAGGAAGCAGCCGCCTCCCCGGCCGTGGATGGCGAAGAGGTTTTCGCCCGCCTGATAGCCAAGTACGAGGCGATGGCGCGGGCCAAAGGAGAGTGAGCAGCCTTCCGCTCTCGGATCGCGCCCGCGCGGACCTTGAGGAAATTGCAGCCTATATCAGCGCGCGCAGCCCAAAGAGTGCGGCGCGCATGCTGGAAAAGCTGCTTGAGCAATGCAGGCGCATCTGTGAGGCCCCGCTTGGCTATCCTTCGTTTGAACACCTTAGCCCAGGCGTACGTCGCGCCGTGTGTCGGCCATACCTCGTTTTCTTCGTGGTTGATCAGAAGGGCGTCCGCATTGAGCGCATCGTGCATGGCGCCCGCGACCTGGGAGCACTTCTAGGCGAAGAGACCTAACGCCGCGCTTGCGGGCGCGCGCCGCGGGCCGCTAGGGTGCGCGCGCGAGGATCAACGCCGAACATGCCTGAGACCACGAAGAGCTTTACCGACGCCGAGGCGCTGGATTTCCACCGCCACCCCACCCCCGGCAAGATTTCAA
>DAOMPU010000271.1:0-3966 GCA_035444925.1 Terricaulis sp.
CTCAGCTCGCGCCACGCCGAAGGCGGCATGGCCGACATGACGTTCAGCGATTACGCCGCGATGGTCGAAGAAAGCGCGGTGCATACGCACATCGTTGAATATCGCTATTCTTCCGGCCCGCGCCGCGGCGCGCTGGCGGGCGCGGCTTTGACCGACGTGCTCGGCGATGGCCTTAGCCTCGTCTATTCGTTCTTCGATCCCGACGCGCCCAAGCGCAGCCTCGGCAATTACGCGGTGCTCGATCACATCCAACAGGCGCGCGCGGCGGGCTTTCAATACGTCTATCTCGGCTATTGGATCGCCGGCTCCGAGAAGATGGCCTACAAGGCCGAATTCCAGCCGCTTGAGCTTCTGCTCGCGGGGGCCTGGCGCCCCTATGCGCCGGTGGAGTTCTAGCCCCCGCTTCGTGTTCTTCGTGCAGCCTTTGTGCCTTCGTGGTTCACACAAAGACACGAAGCGGGCCACTAAGATCACAAAGAAGCGCCCCCGGCAGCCGCTCTGGGCTAAGCTCGCCGCGGAGGATCACGCATGGCTGAGTCGAAGAAGCAGCTCTGGCGCGCCGCCGAGATCGCCCCGACCGCGCGCCCGTTCACCCAGCAGCTCAATCCCAAATCCCTGTTCCGCGCCGCGCCGCTGTCGCGCCTGGCCGGCATGAGCCGCGCGCATGTGAGCCTCGTGCGCCTGCCGCCAGGCAAGGAAAGCTTCGCCAAGCACGCCCATACGCTCGAGGAGGAATGGATTTACGTGCTGGAAGGGCGCGCCACCGCCGAGATCGGCGATGAGAAACATCTGGTGCAGGCCGGCGACTTCATGGGCTTTTCCACGCCCGGCCCCGCGCACGTGATGCGCAACACGTTCGATGCGGAATGTGTGTATCTGATGGGCGGCGAGGACCGCGCGATCGACGTGGTGTCCTATCCCGATCTCGGCAAGCGCTACCTGCACATGCAAAGCCCCGGCGGCGCGGAATATTATGAGCTGGGCGAAGCGGCCAAGCCGTTCGCTAAGCCTGAGTGAGCTACCAAAGAACGACACCCACCTGTGTGCGCGCGCCGTGCAACGCGCTGTAGCGATAGCTGGCGCAGAGCGCGGTGTCGCTGGCGTTCGGCCCAGGGGCCTCCGCGCCGCTGAAAACCAGCAAGGTGAACCCCGTCGCGCGCTCGCCGTATATCAGTGCAGCATATGTCGGCCGCTCAGCACAGATGCGATCTGGCGCGGTGCTGTCGATTACACGGCGCAACTCGACTTCGAGATCACCAGCGCCGGCGATCAGGGCCGCGTAGCTTTGCCCATCGCGCGCCGTGAGATCAACCGCGCGGCGCGGCTCGAGCGTGCGCGTGAACAAGGCGGCGCCGTTGGCGAAGGAGAGCCCGGCGCGCTGCACGTCAATAGCGCCGGCGTTCAACGCCGTTTCCGATGCCGGCTTATAACGCCCCGCCAAACTCGCGGGCTCGGGAGCCTCGGCTCCCTGGTTGCGCGCCTCGCCGCAGGCGGTGAGGGCCGCCACGAGCATGAGGGGAAGCAGCAAGGCGCGCATGCATATTTGTACGCGCCCCGCCCCGCACCGGCGACAACGCTGATCGCAGGAAGGCGCCCGATGGTCGCGCGGCTGTGTCGTTCGTCTTACGCGTCCGCGGGCGAGGCGTGGGCCTGGGCGATCAGCCAGTCGCCGCCGCGCTGAACCAGCGTCAGCGTGAGGCGCGCGGAGACGATGCGGTTGGCCGCGCGCGGATCGTTCACGTATTCCACGATCATCACCGACACGATCGCGTCGTTGCTGACGGCGCGCGCGCCTTCCAGGCGCGTGGCCATGCGCACGCCCTGGGCGTGGCGCCCGTCGCGGTGGGCGGCGACGATGGCGGCGCGCCCGCGCAGGAAAACGCCCGCGAGCGTGACGTGGCGGGCGTCCGGCGTATAGAGCGCGCCAAGCTGGTTCATATCGCCGGAATTCCAGGCGGCGGAATAGCGCTCGCTCATGCGGCGCGCGGCTTCCATGACGTCGCCGCGCTCAATCATGGCGCCGCTTTGCGTGGCGCAGGCCGAGAGCGGAAGTGGCGCCAGCGCCAAGAGCGCGGCGAGGATCATGTTGCGCATGAGTCGGACGGTAACAGCGCCGCCGCGGCCCCGCGCCTTACGCATCAGCAAGATTCGCGGACGCGCCGCAACGCGCCCGCTTTTCCTTACGCTTCACGCAGCACGATCACGCCCACGCCGGCGGCGACGGCCACGCCGGTATTGCCTTCCACGCTCAGCGGCTGCAGCGCGATCGAGCGATCGAGCCCGCCGATCAGCACGTTGGCGCCGAGGCCGATGCCGGCGGTGGCCTGCGCGGAGGCGCCGGCATATTCGCCTTCAAGCGCGCCGCGCGTCATGTCCGAGGTAGGCGCCACAACGCCCCAGATCAGCTTGGAATCGCTGGTGTAGCCGAGATCGACGCCATAGCGGCGCAATTCGCCGCGATAATGCTCCGCGCCGCCGTCCACGGGGCGGAACACGCATGTCATGTCGCGCGTCGAAGCGATCACATGGCCCCAGCCGCCATCGACTTCACATTGCAGCGTCCCGACATTGACGCCTGGATTATCCGCCTGCGCGGCCGGCATAAACGCGAGCATGGCCACGCCGATCAGCGCGCCTTTCAACAGATTTTGCTTACGCATAAGAGTTCCTCCGTTTGCGTATTCCCACCTTCGGGAGTGAGAACGGCTGCGGTGCGGGAGGCGTTCCGGGAACAATGCGCAGCGCCACGCGCGCTGCGGCACGCAAGCCACAGCACGCCAAGGCGGAAGCGCGGGAAGCGCCGGGTAGTTTCCGAGGGCGCCGAACATTGCTGCTCAACGCTGCGCGTCGCGGGATAGGTTTTCGCGCGATAGAGGGCTCCGTCGTCCCTCTCCCGCATTTGCGGGAGAGGTTAGGTGAGGGTGCGGCGCGGGGCCTTCAAGCAATGGCGCCACTGAAACGCCGGCGCTCCACCCTCACCCTGCCCTCTCCCTCCCATTGGAGGGAGAGGGTGGCGCTAAGCCTTCGCGAAAGGAGTACGTGTTACCCTTTCCAGCCAGCTAGAAGCGTCATGATGTCGTCGCGTAGTTCTCTGGCATTCCTAGGGAACGGCCGCTGTACCCGCGCACTTCCTTTAGCGACGACGAAGACCCCTCCTTCCTTTCCAAGTTTGGGAATTACACAGCCGCGTTCCTCTAATGCTTTTCGCGAAATCTCAAACGCGCCGGCCACGCCGTCAGCTGATGTGCGGAAGAACGCTCCCTGTGGTGGCTGCAAGAATACGGACTTATGAAGAAGGTCGTTTTCGGCGAGCCAAAGTATTTCCCAGCATGTTCCGCGTTGAAGCAATGGCACTATCGTCACAAAACGAGCCCTACTGGCCAGCAGCTTAAAATCATTCTGCCATTGCTCATCGCTGGTAGCGATCGCTCCGGGACGATCCTGTCCAAACGGTTGCCCCAAGCAAACGACCGGCATATCCGAGTTGAGCGCGTCGGTTAGGAGACCCTCAAAGCTTGCGATGGAGTCTGAACCCCAAATCGCTGTTCGGCGATCGATCGCAAACGGACGCAAATACAGAGCGAAGCGCGCGTCTCCGCCCCGTCTAAGGATATCCAGAACAATTGCCGCGTGCTCGTCGCGTAGTCGCTGATCGTTTGAAAAATTGCGCTGCGCTGTACCAATACCGAGCCTCCACAGTCTCCAGAGACCGCTCGCACACCACTGAATCACTAATCCGACCGCTGCCAGCGCCACCAGGGCAAGAATCGTCTGCCCCACTCGTGGCCACCCACCCTCTGCAAAGCCTAGAAAGAGAGCGGCGCCAGCGACAAGAACACCTGCTTTCCACATGTCACAACGGAATATTATCGTGCTTCTTCCAGGGGTTCTCTAGTTTCTTGTTCTTCAGCGTCGCCAGCGCGCGGATTATCCGCCGCCGGGTTTCGCGCGGCATGATCACGTCGT
>DAOMPU010000272.1:0-3953 GCA_035444925.1 Terricaulis sp.
TGGAACAGGCCATGCGGGCGATGCAGCGCAGCGACGGCGGCCTCATAGCCCGCGGCGACCGCATCATCAAAGCGTTTCCAATCGCGCAAATCGATGTCCGGCATGGCCGGCGCCACCAGGAGGTCCGCGCCCGCGCGCCCCTCCCACGGATCGACCGCCATGGTGGCGGCGCGCATCAGCAGCGAAGCGATCGGCGGGGCCGCCTGAAAGCCGTGCGCGGCCACCCAGCCCATGAAGCCGGGCGGATCGCGGAAATCTTCCGGATCGATGCCCTCGCGCAGCGCCACATCGACGCCGATGATCGGCCCGCGGTGCATGTCCTTCAGCACATCGACCGGGAAGTTCTTCACCACCGCGCCGTCCACCAGGAGGCTGTGATTGCCTTCCAGCACGGGCGGCAGAATGCCGGGCAGGGATATGGAAGCGCGCAGCGCGCGCCGCAGCAGCCCCGCGCGATGAATGCGCGCCGCGCCCGCCACCAGATCGGTGGAGACGCAAAAGAACGGCGCCTGCAAATCCTCGATCAGCGTTTCGCCGAAATGCTCCTGCAGGCGATCTTCCACCCGCCGCCCGCGCACGAGGCCCACCACCGGCAGCACGTAATCGCCCAGCGGGTTGCTTTCCACGAAGGCTTTGCGGATGCGGCGCTCGATTTCATCGTCGTTCCAGCCCATCGCCACGCAGGCCGCGATAATGGCGCCCATCGAAGTGCCGCCCACCACGTCGAACGGCAGGCCCGCTTCGCGCAGCGCGCGCACCACGCCGATATGCGCGTACGCGCGCGCGCCGCCGCCCGAAAGCACAAGCCCGATCGAGCGCCCGGCGATGATGCGCGCGAGCCGCGCAGCGTCGCCGTCATCAAGGCCGCGCCAATGGAACAGCCGCGCCGCGTCGCTCGCGATGCGCCACTCGTCCGTGGTCGCCGCTTTGCGGTCCATGCCGTGATGCAGCAGCACCACGTCGATCAGCCGGAATTGGCGCGCGGGCGAGGGCTCTTCGGGAGGCAGCAGCGGCAGCGAGGGCCGCGCATCGGCGCGCGCGAAAAACCAGATGCGGTCCGCCTGGCGCAAGCAGGTGTGAAACCACGGCGTGTCGGCGATCGGCGAGACCAGGAACACCGCGTCGTTTTTCTGCTCCAGCGCATCGAACCACGCGCTGTTCATGCCCTCGGCGTTGAGCGCTACGCTATCTTCCTCAGTGATCACGATCGCGCGCGAGCCAAGCCGCTTCAGCGCCGCCTGCAGCGTGCGCGCGCGCAATCTGAGGTCGATCGTCGGCGAGGTGGAGAAGAACGCGTAAACTTTTGGCTCGGCGCGCGGGCTGCGCCCATCGCCGCGCGCGCGCGCCAGCATGAGGCGCGCAATGTGGCGCATCAAATTGGGATGGGCCTGCACAAGCTTGTCGAACGCGGCGGGCGATAGTTTCAGCACTTCGCTGTCGCGCATGGCGAACACGCTCGAGCTGTGCGGCTCGCGCGCGATCATCGCCATTTCGCCCACCGGCTCGCCGGGGCGGATGTAGCCCAGGAGTTTGGCGCCGCCGCGCTCGCCCGGCTTGAACGCCGCCATCGAGCCCGAAATCAGAAACCACACGCCCTCAGGCGCCTCGCCAGCATTGATAAGCGGCCAGCCGGACGGCACCGAGAGCCATTCGGCTTCTTCTTCCATGGCCGCTAGCAGCGCGGGGTCCGCGTCGGCCAGGAAGGGGATTTCTGCAAGGCTGGGTTTCATGAAAGGCTCGTAAACTCAACATAATCCCCAAGCGTTAAGGCGCAATGAGAGGGCTGCGGCATGGGCGGCGGTCGCCAAGGGCTCGGCCCGTGCTAAGACGCGGCCCATGACCGTTTTCATCGCGCACGCCCCCGCCGACGCAGAAACTGCTGAGGCGCTTGAGAATTTTCTCGAACGCCGCGGCCAATTCGTAGAGCGCGACGACGGGCAGACGGCGCTGCGCCCGATCACCCCGCATGACGTGCTGATTTTACTGGTCTCAAAGGATTTGGCCTTTGCGCCGATGCGCCTGCGCCTTGAGCAGCGCGCGCTGGACGCCTGGGCCGATGGCCGGCTGATCGTCGCCAAGCTCGATCATGGAATCGCCCCGGTGGGCCTGCGCGACCTGCCGGCGATCGACGCCAGCTTCGAAGCGCAGCGCGAGTTCAAATGGCAGGAAGTGGCCGATTCCATCCGCGAAAAGGCGCGCGCCGCGCCAGGGGATAGCGCGCAGGAAAGCGCGCGCCGTTCGCCGCCGCCCGCCAAACGCCGCAGCGGGCGCGGCGGCGCGTTGCTGCAAGCTATGCTTGCGCTACCTGGGGTGCTCGCGCTCGCGGCGGGCGCTTCGATCTGGCTGGCCAACCGCATCGGGCCGGAGCCAGGTTCCTGGCGCGATCTGCTGGCCGGCATTGATGATTTTGGCGTGCGTTATGGCGCGCCCGCTGGCGTAGCTGTTTGGGCGTTCGCGGCGGCGATCGCGCTCACCTTTCTGATCGGCGCGCTGGCCTTGGCGCGAGGCTTGGCCCGCCGCGCGCCGAAGCGTGAAGCCGCGCCCGCAGCGCGCGCGGAGCCGCACGGCGAGCCACCGGAAGCGCTTGCGCCGCAAGCGGGCGATCAGGTGTTCGTTTCCTACGCGCGCGCCAATCAGGCCGTGGTGCTGCCCGTCATCGAAGGCGCGAGCGCCGCAGGGCGCAAATTCTGGCTCGATCAGAAGGGCCTCACCGTCGGCGAAGGCTGGGCCGGCGAAATCGTGCGCGCCATTCGCGGCGCGGCGGGCGTGGTTGTCATGTGCTCGAAAGCGGCGTTCGAGAGCGATCACGTGAAGCGCGAGGTCTATCTCGCCGATCGCTATCATCGCAAACTGATCCCGGTTTTCATCGAGGACGCCGTGCCGCCCGAGGATTTCGAGTATTTCTTCGCCGGCGTGCAGCACGTAAAACTCTACGAAACCCCCGAAGCTGAGCGCCCGCAGGCGCTCGCCGCCTTGCTTGGAGCCGCCGCATGAGCCTCGCGCCCGATCCCGTCCTGCTTGATGTCAGCCCCGATGGCGTCGCCGTCATCACGCTCAACCGCCCCGCCAAGCGCAACGCGTTTGACGAAAGCATGATCGCCGGCCTTTCGGAGCATTTCGAAACGCTGAAGGGCGCCGATCACGTGCGCGTGGTGTTCCTGCGCGGCGCGGGCGAGAGCTTCTGCGCCGGCGCCGACATCGATTGGATGCGCCGGGGCGGGGAACGCACCGAGGAAGACAACACGCGCGATGCGCTCGATCTCGCGCGCATGCTGCGCCATCTGCACGATCTGCCCCAGCTCACCGTGGCGCTGGCGCATGGCGCGGCCATGGGCGGGGGCGCCGGGCTGATCGCGGCGTGCGATGTGGCGGTGGCGGTGAAGGATACGAAGTTCCGCTTCAGCGAAGTGCGCCTGGGCCTCACCCCCGCCACGATCTCACCTTACGTTGTAGAGGCTATCGGCCCACGCTGGGCCAAAGCGCTGTTCGCCACGGCGGAAGGCTTTGACGGCGTGTTCGCGGAGAAGATCGGCCTCGTGCAATACGCGGTGGAAGACGAAGCGGCCCTCAACGGCATGATGAAGCACCTCGCGGGGCTCGCCTTCGCCGCGGCGCCCGGCGCCGTTTCGGATGCGAAAGCCTTGGTGCGCTATCTGATCGACGATGCAACGCGTCTGCGCAACGCGGTGCTGCCGGCGCAGCTTGTGCCGGGCCACGTGATCGACGAGGATTTGATGAAGGAAACCGCCAAGCGCATCGCCGCACGGCGCGCCTCGGCGGAAGGCAAGGAAGGGCTCGCGGCGTTTCTGGAGAAGCGCAAGCCGGAGTGGAACTCTTGAGACTGAAGCGCGGGATCAGCAATTTCTGGGCGTTCATGTTTCGCGCCCGCATCGTGCGCCCGCGCATGCCGTTCTGGCGCGTGGTTGTGGAGGCGCGGCTGGACCGCCGCGCCC
>DAOMPU010000273.1:0-3906 GCA_035444925.1 Terricaulis sp.
GGACGGTGGGCGGCGACGGCGCCGTTTTCAAGCCGGACCATCCACAGAGGTATTCGCGCAACAGGGGATTTCTCCCCAATACACAAGATAGCCAAAAGCGCCGACGATTGTTCGCACCGCTGGCGCGAGCCCATGTTACCATTGACGCAAACTGGAGCGGAGCGCGTGAATGCAACCAGTAAATCGAGACAGCCCAGATTGGCCGGCGTGGGTCGAAGAACAAGCGCGTGCTTCAGCAGCCGCACCAACACTTTACGCAAACCGCTTTTACCTAACCCAGGGTGGGGGCTTCGTTAGGTTCGCGATTGGTGACCAATATGGCGAACAATCGGTGTACCGTGGTGCATACCTTATGGGTGTGAATGATGCGGAGGAGTTTGCGAATCTTCTCCTTGATCAAGTGAGGCTTGCACGTCAGGCGGAAGGGGCACATGGCGGAGCCCGGTAAGAACGGAGGAGCAGGCGACGCATCAACAGCAATCGGCTGGATCGGCGCCGGACAAATCCCGGGGGCTGGACGGGGCGGCGGTCACGCCCCTCCGCCCGGAGGGGGCGATGGTGCCGCAAGTGATCCTTACGCTCGGCGCGATTGGGTGGATGCGCGTATCGAAACTCTTCGAACAGAGGTTAACGCGGGCATAGACGGGCTAAATCGCCGCCTGGACCAACTACCGACATTCCGTCAGATGGTGGCCACAGTGGCCGGCATCATTGTCGTGGGCTTGACGATATCGGTGACCGTTCTTGGCTTGATGCAGGACCGGTTCGAGAGTGGAATCGAAAGTGGTTCGACGTTCGGTTCGAACCTTGAGCGACAGCGGGCAACTCTTGAGCAGCTTGAGCGCCAGAACACGTCAATTTTAGAACGCCTCGAGCGGCAAGAGGGCGAGCCCAAGTGACTACCGCCCGGTCCAAGAAGAATAGAGCGCGAACGAATCACGCCCGAATCACTGCATTTGATTCGTTCTTGGCTCGTTCACCGCTAAGTCTTGTGGTTAATACTTAAGTAACACACAAGACTGGTCTTGGACCGCCGGCGTCCTCGCCGGCACGCCATGTCCGCCGGCGCAGCGCTGGCAGGATAAGGCGATTGCCGGCGAGGACGCCGGCGGTCCAAGTGCTACCGCAGCGCCTGCCCGTTCACGACCAGGCGGCGGGCTTCCAGGCGCGCCACGCCTACGTCGTCGGTGGGCATTTCGATCCGCACCGGGGCGTACATGCCGTCGCGCGCGGGGGCGAACAGGAAGGTGAGCACTTCCGTCTCCTGTGGGTCCGAGAAGCCGGCGATCGGGCGGAATTCCACCCGGCAGCGCAGCGCCTCGCCGCGATAGGCCGGCGTATTCACCTGCACGCGCCCGTTGGGCGTCAGCACGAAATCGAAGCGCGAGCGGCCGTCCATATAGACGCGGATGGTGCGCGCGCAGGGGTCGCTCGAGGCGGTGATGAGGCTGGCGATGGCGGTAATTTGATCCACCACGCCGCGCCGCTGGGCCGCCGTGGCGGGCGGATTACCCATGCCCATGGCGGGCTCGGCGGTGGTGACCACGTCTTCGGGGCTGAAGGCCGCATTGACCACGCGGCCCCGCCGCCCGCCGCGGTGGGTGTAGGAGGTGGTGCGCAGCGCGCCGTTTTCGGCCACCGCGCCGCGGGCGGAATAGGAATAATCCTGCCGATCGCCCATCAGGGTGCGGGCCAGGCCCGTGAGGCGCCGGCTGGCGCTGACTTGATAGGTTTGGCCTGTCTGCGAGAAGCGGTAGGTGAATTGCCCCGCCTCGACCCCGCGCGCATGCACGGCGTAGGTGGCCTCGAACTGGCGCCCAGGCTGGGTCTGGGCGGCGGCGGAACCGGCCAGGACGGCGAGGCTGAATCCGGCCAGGGCGGCGGCAAAGGCTTTCATCTAGGGCTAACCCTCCAAACGGGAGCTGGTTCTAGCGGGGCGGGCCTGATCCACAAATGAACCAAATGGGGCTGTTTGAAGGAGGCGGCGCGATCCTTGACCCTGCATCGCCGTTCGCGTATGCGTCCGCCCTTCGTTTTTCGCCCGAATTAAGAGCATTCAAATGTCCCGCCGCTGCGAACTGACCGGCGTCAATCGCCAGATTGGCCACCTTGTCAGCCACTCGAACATCAAGACGAAGCGCGAGTTTCAGCCGAACCTCGTCGATGTCACGCTGACGAGCGACGCGCTGGGCCAGAGCTACAAGCTGCGCATCACGGCTGCCGCGCTGCGCACCGTCGATCATCGCGGCGGCTTTGACGGCTTCCTGCTGAAGGCCAAGGAAGCCGAGCTTTCGCCGAAGGCCGCGAAGATCCGCCGCGCGCTGAAAAAGAAGCTGGCCGCCGCCGCTTAAGGCGCCGCTTCGCTTTCAATCAAATCGAAGGCGTAAAGCAGCGTGCGCTGGCGGCTGCTGAAATTGTCGTCCGAGATAATGTAGATGCGCGTGGCGCCATCGCCCATGCGCACGGCGGCGATTCCTTCGAAATTGTCGATCGGCATGGGCGCGGCAAGCTCGGCCAATTCTTCGCCGACAATGCGCTCGCCGCTCGCCGGCAATTCAAAGCGCGTCAAACGCGCGCGTGCGCCGATGATCGGCGCATAGAAACGCTCCAGCGCGATGAAGCCGCCGTCCGGCATGCGATCGAGGCCCGTCAGCGAATAGCCGGGCGCTGTCACATAACGCCCGATTATCGGCTCCGGCCCCGCCGCGCCGGGCATGGCGCGCCAGAGCGGCGTTGGTGCGCCTCCGCCCTCGGCGCCCACGATCAACGCGCCATCCGCATCCGCCGCCATGGCTTCAAGCCCCGCATTCGGACGCAAGCGCGAGGCGCCGGCCAAAATCGGCCCCAGCAGCGCCGCGCCGAACGGGCCGTCGCGGTTGAGATCGTAGATGCGGATGGTCTGCGTCTGCTCGAACGCAACGGCGAAGCGGCCGTCGGGCATCTGCGCCAGCGCTTCAGCGTCGCCTGCGGCTTTGCTCGGAAACGGCGCGCCGGTTTCATCGCGCATGAAAGCCATCCGCGCATTGGCGAGCCCGATCAGCGTTCCGCTTTCATCGAGCAAGATGTCCGCGATCAGCCAATCGGCGTTATCGGTCACCGCGACGAGGCGCCCGCCCTCCAGCACATCGAGCCCGGAAATGCCGCCGAACGGCGCTGGCGCGCGGAGCGCAAGGCCGCCGCGGAAACGCAAGCGGCCAATCTCCAAAACGCGGAGATCAATGGGCGCGACGATAACGGGCGCGGCCACCCATTGCTCCGCCATCGGCTGTTCGGACAGCGGCGAAGAACACGCGGCGAGCCAGAGCAGCGCCGCCAAACCTGCAAGCCTCATGCGGCCGCCCGTGTGCGGCGCGGCGCCTCGCGCGGGGCTTCGTCGAACAATTCGGCGAGCTTCTCGGTCATCACGCCGCCGAGCTGCTCGGCATCGGTGATGGTGACGGCGCGTTTGTAATAGCGCGTCACGTCATGGCCGATGCCGATGGCGATCAGCTCCACCGGCGAGCGCGTCTCCACCCAATGGATCACGGCGCGCAGATGGCGCTCAAGATAATTGCCCGGATTGGCGCTGAGCGTTGAATCATCCACCGGCGCGCCATCGGAGATCACCATGAGAATGCGACGTTGCTCGGCCCGGCCGATGAGGCGGTCATGCGCCCACATCAGCGCCTCGCCGTCGATGTTTTCCTTCAGCAGCCCCTCGCGCATCATCAGCCCAAGGTTCGGCCGCACCCGCCGCCACGGCGCATCCGCGCTCTTGTAGATCACATGTCGCAGATCGTTGAGCCGGCCCGGTTGCGGCGGCCGGCCAGCGGTCAGCCAATCTTCCTTGGACTTGCCGCCTTTCCAGGCGCGCGTGGTGAAGCCGAGAATTTCCACCTTCACGCCGCAGCGCTCCAGCGTGCGCGC
>DAOMPU010000274.1:0-3895 GCA_035444925.1 Terricaulis sp.
TCTTTGATCTTCAGGCTCTCGTGCAGCACGTCGAAGCCGAGCACGCGGCCTTGGCCGGCTTCCGGCTTCAGCAGCCCGCACACCATGCGGATGGTGGTAGTTTTGCCCGAGCCGTTTGGACCCAGAAAGCCGTAGATCGCGCCGCGCGGCACTTTGAGATCGAAATTATCGACCACTTTGCGCGCGCCGAAACTCTTGGTGAGTCCCGCAACGTCGATGACGAGCTCCTCGCTCATGGCGCGGGCGCCACGTCCACCGGCATGCCGGGGCGGATGCGGCCGGGCTCGGCCAGCCGCGCTTCGATCAGGAAGACGAGCTTTTGGCGCTGATCGACTGAATAGATGATCGGCGGCGTGAATTGCGGCTCACTGGCGGCGTAGCTGACGATGGCTTCGGCGGGCGCGCCGCAGCCGTCGCAGCTCACCAGCACGCGCGCGCCGACGGGAAATTGCGCCAGCCGATCCTGCGGCGCGAAGAAGCGCACTTTCATGTTTTCCGGCGCCAGCAGCGCCGCCACCGGCGCGCCGGCGGCGATCACTTCGCCGGGGCGATAATAGATGCGCTCGATCACGCCCGCGCGCGGCGCAGCGGTGGAGAGATCGCCCACACGCGTTTGCGCCAAACTGGTCTGCGCGCTGGCCGCGCCCGCTTCGCGCCGCGCTTGGGCGAGGCGCGCATTGGCCGCGTCGCGGCTGGCGCGGTCTGAATCGAGCCGCGCTTGGGGATAGAAGCCGCGCTGAAACAGCTCCTGGCCGCGCTCGAAATTGCTTTGCGCGAGCGCCGCTTCCGCCTGCGCGGTGCGCACCGCTTGCGCGGCGGCGGCCGCTTGGGCGCTGGCGCTTTGCGCGTTCAGCGCAAGCCGTTCGCGGTCCAGGCTGAACACGGCTTGGCCTGGCTCCACATGATCGCCTTCGCGCACGAACAGCTCGCCGATCATGCCGGCCTCCTGGCTGGCGAGGTAGATGTAATCGGCTTCGCCATAGCCTTGCAGCGCGGCCGGCGCGCGTGCGCCGCAGGCGGCGAGAGCGAAGAAGAGGGGAATGATCAGAAGGCGCTTCATGCGCGTTGCTCCAGCCCGTTCAGCAGGATGTCGAAATGGTGTTCGATCAGCGTTTGCGGATCGCCCAGCGCGCTCTCGCCGCGCAGCACGTGCGTCCACAACGCTTCGAAAAACAGCGGGCCGATCATCGCGCGCGTGGCCGCGCGCGGATCGACCTGGCGAAACACGCCTTGATCGATGCCGGCCTGCACGAGAGATTCCAGCGCCGCGCGCGCGTGCTCGACCACGTGCGTGCGATAATAGTCCGCGATCTCGGGAAAGCGGCCGGACAGCCCCAGCACCAGGCGCGGCACCGCGAAGATAACCGGATCGGCGATGCGGTGCGCGGCCAAAGTCGCCAGCGTGCGCAGCGCCAGCATCGGGTCGGCCCGTCCAGCTTCCGAGAGCTGCTCCACCTGGCGCGCGAGCGGGGCGATCTTGGCTTCGATCAGCGCTTCCAGCACCGCCATCTTGGAAGGGAAATAGAGATAGATCGCCGCCTTGGAGAGCCCTGCCGCCTTGGCGATATCCTCCATCCGCGCCGCCTCGAAGCCGCGCGCGGTGAATTCGGCCAGCGCCGCCTCCAGAATTTCCTCCGGCCGCGCCTCCGCACGCCGCTTCCATCGGGGAGCCGGCGGTTTTCTCCTTTTAGGGGAGGGGCTTGATGGCATGTGATGCATATAACTGACTGGTCAGTTATATGCAAGGCGCTGTTTTCTTGGACCGCCGGCGCCCTCGCCGGCATGGGGCTTTATTCGCTTGCGGAAGCGCCTGAAGCAAATAGCCATGCCGGCGAGGGCGCCGGCGGTCCAAGTCGGCTCGTGCTCAGTCCACCCAGTCGCGCTTCAAGAAGCGCGAAGCGACCAGATAGAGCAGCGCGGCCACGACATAGAAGCCGGTGCCGTAGAGGATCGAATAGCGCAGGCTCTCTTCGCCGTATTGGCTGGAGAGCGCGTCCGACAGACGCCCGAGCGCCCACGTGCCGACGCCGATGCCGATCAGATTGTTGATGAAGAGGAAGCTGGCTGACGCGACCGTGCGCATGTGCGGTGGCGCGAGGTGTTGCACCGCCGCGATCACCGGGCCGAGCCACACCATGCCGAGCGCGGTCGGCACGAGGAACAGGAAGAAGGCGATCGTCGGCGAAGGCGAAAGTAGCCCCACAGCGTAGCAGGGCATGGCCAAGAGCCACGCGCCTGCCGGCACCAGCGCGAACATCGCGCGCTTTTGCGCGCCGAGCTTATCGCCCAGGAACCCACCCAGCCACACGCCGATGACGCCGCCGATCAGCAGAATCGAAGCGTAGAAAAACGCCGCCTGTTGCAGATCGAACCCGTAGGAGCGCTGCAGGAAGGTGGGGATCCAATAGAACGAGCCATAGCCCATCATGGATGAGAAGGCCGCGCCGATGGAAAGCAGCCAGAAGCTCGGCTTTTTGACGATGTAGCCCAGCGCTTCAAAGAAGCCCGCGCGCTTGGGCGCTTCGGCTTTGGCGGCGTCGGATTTCACATCATAGCGCCCGCGCTGAGGCTCGCGCACGAAGATGCGGAAGATCGGCGCGTAGAGCACGCCGGCAAGGCCCACCACGATAAACGCCACGCGCCAATCGACTAGGCTGGCCACAATGCCGCCAAGCGCAATGCCCGCCGCGCTGCCGATTGGAATGCCGAACGAATAAACCGCCAGCGCACGCGCGCGCTCGTTCGGCGGGAAATAATCGGAGATCAGCGAATAGGCCGGCGCCACCCCGCCTGCTTCACCGACGCCCACGCCCATGCGGGCGAGGAAAAGCTGCGTGTAATTCTGCGCGAAGCCGCAAAGTGCGGTGAAGCCGCTCCAGAGCGCGAGCGCGCCCGTCATGATCCAGGAACGATCCCAGCGATCGGCCAGAAAGGCGATCGGGATGCCGAGCCCGGTATAAAGCAGCGCGAACGAAAGCCCGCCCAGCAAACCCATCTGCTCGTCGCTGGCGCCGAGCTCGGTTTGGATGGGCACGTTCAAAATGCCCATGATCTGCCGATCGATGAAGTTGAACGTGTAGGCGATGAACAAAAGCCCCAGCACCCAATAGCGATAGGAGGGGGCTTCAGGCTTCGCGGTCGTGTCGGTCATGGGGCAGCCCATACGCAAAAGAAAACGGCGGCGCGAGAAATTTCGCGCCGCCGTGAGGAGCTCTCGGGGAGGAGAGTTTTAGAAGCGCACTTCCACGGAAGCCGTGAAGGTTTGCGGCGGGCCGTAGAAGCCGATCACCGATTCCCCGAACGGAATGGCCGTATCGCGGAAATTGTAGCCGCCGACGCGATATTCTTCGTCGGTCAGGTTGAGGCCGTGCAGGCCCAGCCGCAAGCGGTCGTTCTCGGAGGTCCACACCACCGACGCGTTGATGAGCGTGAACGCGTCCTGGTCGAGCAGCGGGTTCGCGAACTCAAACATCTGGCTGTCGCCGCGATACGA
The DNA here is from genome assembly GCA_035444925.1 of Terricaulis sp. Taxonomy (GTDB): domain Bacteria; phylum Pseudomonadota; class Alphaproteobacteria; order Caulobacterales; family Aquidulcibacteraceae; genus Vitreimonas. The sequence continues at coordinate 3,494 of DAOMPU010000274.1, forward strand.
CGCCGAAGGCGTCACCGCCAGCACGCCGCCCGCGAGGTTGGTCGTGTAGGTGAGCGAAAGCGAGGCGGTCCAATCGGGCGTGTTCTGGAAGCCCGCGAGATTGGAGAAATCGGCGGGGATCGTCAGCGGATTGGTCGGGCTCACCGGCAGCGTGTTGTTGAAGCCGGGGTTGACAATGAAGGTGTTGTATTCGCCGAACTCGCCGTCGATGTAGCCCACCGCGAAGTTCGCTGAGAGATTATCCGTGAAGAACACGCGCCCTTCGAGCTCGAAGCCGTACATCTCCGCGTCGGCGGCGTTATCGACGAAGCTTGCAACGCCGGTTGCCGTCGGCTCCTGACGGGTGATCTGCATGTCGGTGTATTCAGAGAAGAACACCGCGCCGCTGACATTCACGCGCCC
>DAOMPU010000275.1:0-3879 GCA_035444925.1 Terricaulis sp.
GCGTTTCGCGCGCGGGGTGCTTGGGCGGGAAATTGAGCGCGGTGAAATTGTTGAAATCGGTTTCGATGTCGGGGCCTTCCTCGACGCTGAACCCCATCTCGCCGAAAATCTGCGCGAGCTCTTCCATCACCTGCGACACAGGATGGATCGCGCCAAGGCGCGGGCGCACCGGCGGAAGCGTGACATCCACCGCCTCAGCCTTCAGCTGCGCCTCCAGCGCCGCTTCCGCGAAGGCCGCCTTCTTGGCGACGATGGCTTCGGTGACCTTATCCTTGAGGCTGTTGAGCTTGGGGCCGAAGGCCTTGCGCTCGTCCGGGCTCATGGTCCCGAGGTTTTTCATCAGGGCCGAGATCGAGCCCTGCTTGCCGAGCGCCTCCACGCGCAGCGCTTCCAGACCCGCGTCATCGCCGGCGGCGGCGACACGGGCCAGGAGATCGGCCTCGAGAGCCTGCAAATCAGTCGTATGGCTATCCATCGGGGGTCTTTAGCGGAGAGCCCCCCGGCGAGGCAATTTGCCAAGCCGCCGCGAGCTTTCCTTTTTGCAACCTTGCGGCGCGTTTTGTGCGCGTGGTAACTAGCTGGCCATCACCCGGGCGGGGGAGCGATGCGGTTTAAGTTCATAGCGGCCCTCGCGGCGCTGGCTGGCCTTGCGTTTAGCGCTCTCGCCGAGGAGCCCAGCACACCCCCCGCCGAAGCGGTGCAGCCGGCAGGCGATGAGTTCGTCATTCCCGATGGCGCGGCCGTCGTTTTGGAGACTGTCGCGCCGCTCAGTTCTGAAGGCACGCAAAGAGACCAAGAAATTCCGCTGCGACTCGCGGAAGCGATCGTCATCGACGGCGTGACCCTGGCGCCTGCCGGCGCCGAGGCTGGCGGCGTTCTTCTGGACACTGGCCGCGGCCGGCCCGGTTGGCCTGGAAAAATAGTGATCGTCGCACGGTGGGTGCTCATCAACGGCGAGCGGATCCCGGTGCACGCGGCGCAATTTATGCGAACTGGCGAGCACGGTCTCGTTGAACGCAGCGTTATGACCGGCCGCGCGCCTATCTTCATTCCTGTTGAATACACAACCCTTTACGGGTCGGATGTCGAGCTTGCGGCGGGAGCCCGCCTCACCGGTCATCTTGGAGCGCAGATATCACGCGCCGACACGACATCGGACATCCCTGCGGGCCACGCGCGTGTCATATTCTTCCGGCCCGATCGGGGTGTAGGGGGCTGGCGCACCTACAACATACACGATGGTGAAATGCGAATTGGCAGGCTGCGCAACCGTTCTTCCTTCGAATACGAAGCACCAGCCGGCATCCATGAATTTAGCGCGGGCACGCACGGCGAAGAAACGCTGCGCTTCGAGGCGGTAGCTGGGACGACCTATTACGTTAGACTCTTATTGGCGCCGGGCCGGGACATGAATTTGCCGATCCTCCGGCCATCGACGCGGAACAATTATTACGTCGCGCTACAGCGCGCGCGTTGACACAGGTATTTGCGTAGCAAAAGGGGCGAAGCTTGCGCTTCGCCCCTTCTCTTTATCTCGAAGCGAGATCGCTTACTTCAGCGCGCCTTGCGCCTGAGCGATCAGGCCTTTGAAAGCTTCGGGCTGGTTCATCGCGATGTCGGCCATCACTTTGCGATCCAGCTCGATGCCGGCCGCGCGCAGCCCGCTGATAAAGCGCGAGTACGTGAGGCCTTCTTCGCGGACAGCCGCGTTGATGCGCTGGATCCAGAGCGCGCGGAACGTGCGCTTTTTGACCTTGCGATCGCGATAGGCATAGAGGCCGGCCTTCTCCACCGCGGCGTTGGCCGCGCGGAAGGTGTTTTTGCGCCGGCCGTAATAGCCCTTCGCCTTTTTCAGAACTTTCTTGTGACGGGCGTGCGCCGTCACGCCGCCTTTAACGCGTGCCATTGCTCAATACTCCGTCAATCCAAACCATAGGGGGCCCAAAGCTTGACGCGCTTGGCGTCCGGCTCGGCCAGCACTTCCGTGCCGCGGTTTTGGCGGATGTATTTGCTGTTGTGGCTGATCAGGCGGTGGCGCTTGCCGGCGGGGCCGACCTTCACCTTGCCCGAAGCCGTGAGCTTGAAGCGCTTTTTCACGCCGCTCTTGGTCTTCAATTTCGGCATTTTGTCCTCCGATGGGATCGAAACGCGCCCGAAAGCGCGCAAAAGGGGCCGCCGCGGCATGCCGTTTAGCCGGGCCACCCAGAAGAGGCGGGCGTGTAGCATGGGGCCCCCGCCCTGGGCAATGGGGGTAATTCGCCGGCATTCCGCCGATTGGCTGCGTACAATGACTGGCCCCTCGGAGGGCTGGCCACGCGCTCGCAGCACAGGCATCGGCGGCGTGTTTGGCCTGCGTGGGGCCGGCGACACGACCAGGCGGAGACAAGCGCGTGGCTTAACCGCTGGTCATGAGGCTCCGCCCCGATTGCGGAGAGATTTGGGCGCGGAAGCTGGCGCGGGGCCCGATTGCGGTTAATCTCGACGGACGGAGAAGCCGATGCAGACGCCCAAGAATTTGGACGAGGCCAAGGCCCTGGTGAAAAGCGAAAAAGCCAAGCTGACGACGGCTTTTAGTACCGCCATCGGCTCGCGCTGGCTGCTGGCGATCGCGGCGGCGTTCGCCCTGGCCTTCGCCAGCCACACGATCTACGCGCCCTCGCGCCTGCCCCCGGTGGGCGGGCTGAACATGGCCGCGATCGGCCTGCCCCCGCTCGATCTCGGCATCGTCGGCGAGCAGGCGGCCAAGGCGCGCGACGCCGCCGTGGCGCAGGGCGCGCCCAGCTATATCCAGGCCAAGATCAACGAAAACCGCCAATACGTGCCGCTGATGAACGCCATCGGCCTCGGCCTCGCACTGGTGGTGCTGGCCATCAATCTGACGGTGATGACCAAGCGGCGGCGGGTGACGAGGGGCTAAAGCCGCTCAAGGCACCGAATAGAACGGGTTGGGGATCAGGAAGGTGCGCTCGGCGTGGCCGCCGTCGAGATCATTCTGCTGATCGCCGAGATTGGCGATGATCGTGTAGCCTTGCGCTTCGATCGCGGCGCGGGCGCCGGATTTGTATTCCGAGGTGGGCTGGCGCGGGCCGGGCGCGCGCAGCGTGACGGCGCCCCATTCGGTGAAGCCGGCGGCGCGCAGATTGCGCTCCGTGCCTTCGCGCTGGGCCTCAAAGCGGCCGGTGATGAAGAACACGGTGACGCCCGCGGCGCGCGCGGCATTGTAAAGCGCCAGCGTGGGCGCGAGCGCTTCAGCGCGGCCGGAATTTTCCCACGCATGCGCGCCGCACGGGCCGCGCGGCAGCGCATCGCAGGGGCCATCGGTGAAATAGCCGAAATCGTTGGCGCGGATCTGCGCCCAATTGGAAAGCGTGGTCTCGTCGATATCGAGCACGATGGCGGGGCGCTGCACCTGCGGCGCGCGCTCAGCGATCCAGGCGCTCGCCTCCTCCGTGACGGCCGAGACGGCTTGGATGTAAGCGCCCGATTCATAGAAGGTGACGATCTCGCGCTTGAGCGCGCCGAGATTGGCGGGGATCGCGCTTTGCGGCGCGGGCGCGGTGTGCGCGCAGGCGGAAAGCGCCAAGGCGGCGGCGAGGAAGACATGCTTGAACATGGACGCGAGGTTCAGACCATGCGCGCCGCAAAGTCAAACTGTCATCAGGCCCGGCGGAAGCCGAAGCGATAGGCTGGGCGCGGAATCTCGCGCTCGGGCCAATCATTCCAGGCGCCCGGCGACGCCACGGCGAACGTCACCGCGCCGTTTGGCGTTTCGAGCGTTTCGCCAAGCGTGAGTTCACGCGCCACGCCGGAAATTTCGGCGCGCAAGCGCACGCGCCCCGCCCACACGCAAACGACGTTGCCGGGGCAGCGGCTGTCTTC
>DAOMPU010000276.1:0-3877 GCA_035444925.1 Terricaulis sp.
CGCGGGCGAAATCCTTGATGCTCTCATCAAGGTTATACATCGCCATCGTCACGCCCGAGCCCGGCGCTTTGAACACTTCCTTCTCGATCACCGTGCCGTCATCGCCGACGAATTTGATCGTCAGCGTGCCCTTGCCGGGGAAGCGGAAATCGGTGGCGCGGTATTGATCGCCGAAGGCGTGACGGCCGACGACGATCGGCTGGGTCCAGCCGGGCACCAGGCGCGGCACGTTCTTCATGATGATCGGCTCGCGGAAGATGACGCCGCCGAGGATGTTGCGGATCGTGCCGTTGGGGCTCTTCCACATTTCCTTGAGGTTGAATTCCTTCACGCGCGCTTCGTCGGGCGTGATGGTCGCGCACTTCACAGCCACGCCATATTGCTTGGTGGCGTTGGCCGCATCGATCGTGATCTGGTCGTTGGTTTCGTCGCGCTTCTCGACGCTGAGATCGTAATATTTCAGGTCGATATCGAGATAGGGGAGGATCAGGCGGTCCTTGATGAGCTGCCAGATAATCCGCGTCATCTCATCGCCGTCCATTTCGACGACGGGATTGTCCACCTTGATCTTCGCCATGAGTTCGCCCTTCGCGGTCTGATGTTTCGCGGGCGTGGTAGCAGTTTGGGCCAAGCGCGCAAACTGCGGCGCGCGGTATCAGTCCCGCGCTTGGGAGATCGCGTCCAATTCAGCGGCGCTGAGGATTTCCACGCCTTCTTCGAGCGCTGCGCCGGGCGCGTCGAGCGGGATCGGCGCGGGGCCGCTTTGCGCCGTGCGGGTCGGGGCCGGGCGTGGCGCGGCGGCGCGCTTGGGGCTTACGGTTGGGGGAAGCGGGGCCGCCTCGTCGGCAGGTGCGGCGGCGGCGCGCGGCGCGGGGAGTTCCGGGGCGATGTCCGGCTTGGGCGCCGCCAGCCAGGCGCCCGCAGCCACGCCCAGCGCCGCCGCGACGATCAAGGCCGCGCGCCGAGCCGCCCCGTCATCGCTGACGCGGCGCTTGCGGCCTGGCCCGCGATAGGAAATGACGTCCGCCGTCATGCCATCCATCCTGATCCGATGACACGCGCACGAAACATGCCGCCTCCGATTGAGGAGGCTTGGCCGGCCATCGTGCTGGTTGCGCCCCAAATGGGCGAAAACATCGGGGCGGTTGCGCGCGTCATGCTCAATTTTGGGCTGATTTCGCTCAGGCTGGTGAACCCGCGCGATCGCTGGCCCAATCCCAAAGCCGAACAGGTGGCGGTGGGCGCGGACGCGGTGATGAACAATGTGCGCGTTGAGTGGCGCACCGAGGATGCGCTGGCCGACGCGACCTTGGTGATCGCCGCCACAGCCCGCCCGCGCGGGATGGAAAAGCCTGTCTGGGGCGCGCGCGAAGCGGCGCGCAATATCCGCGCGGCGATCGCCGCGGGCGAGCGGCCGGCGGTGATGTTCGGTCCGGAAGCGGCGGGGCTGGAGAGCGAGGATGTGGCGCGCGCGGACGCGATTTTGACGCTGCCGGTGAACCCTGGCTTCGCCTCGCTCAATCTGGCCAACGCCGCGGCCGTGTTCGCGCATGCCTACGCCGAAGAGCGCCAGGAAGCGGCGATCCCCTCCTGGTTCGCCGATCAGCAGAGCCCGCCGGCGGCCCAGGCCGAGCTTGAATTGATGTTTGCACACCTTGAGCAAGAGCTTGAACGCGGGCGGTTTTTCCATCCCCTCGACAAGGCGCCGCTGATGAAGCGCCATTTGCGCGCCATGTTTTTGCGCGCCCATCCGACCGAGCAGGAAGTGCGCACCATGCGCGGCGTGATCAAAGCGCTGACCATCGGGCGCGGCGGGCGCAAGACGGACGGATCGTAGGAAATGGCTTTCCCGCGCGGGGCGAAATTGGTTATCCACAGTCGCCGCATCCAACGGGAACCTGGCCGTCCATGCTGAAGAGCAAGCGCAAATCGAACGCCTCGCGCGCGCCCTCCGCGCCGTCGCGCGCGCTTGCGCCGTGGGGCGGGGAGGTGGTGGATGTCGATCGCTTCTGGGCCGAGAGCTGGATCGATCTGCTCAACCGCCAGCGCTGGATGGCGCGGCGCCTGAAGCTGGAAACCGCGCCCTGGGTGGTGGATCAGAACGCCGGCATCATCTCGTTCGCGCGCAAGGACGGCGCGCAGGTGACGGCGCCGGTGCAGATCATCGGCGCTTGGAACCCGCGCACGGAAATATTCCGCTGGGGCTGGGATCATCCGATGGTGGTGCAGCGCCTGCGCAACGACGCCGAGCGCACGCGCTGGTTCGGCGACAAGCACGAATTGGAAGAACTCACCACCAGTGCGCTGAAGATGAGCGAGCAGGACGCCTGGCAGATGACGGCGCTGGCGATGAAAGTGAACGCCTCCTACGGCGTCTATCGCGCCCCCACCGAGGGGCCGGTGATTTTTATGACGCTTGGCCAACCCAAGGTCGTGAAAGCCTAATCCAGTGTTTTGAGCGACCAGCCGCTCGGAACCGGGAGGCCGGCTCGGCGCTTCTCCTCCTCAGCAGGGGAGAGACCACCATGAAAAATTTGGCGTTCGCAGCTTGCGCGCTCGTCCTTGCTCTCGCCGCGTGCGGGCCGGAAGCGCAAACGCCCGCACCGGGGCCCGGCGCGCCCGCGCTGGCGCTTCAAGCGCTCAGCGGCGCCGACATAGAAGGCCGGCTGGGCGGCGAATTGGGATGTTCGTTCACGGCGAACGGGGATGTGCTCTTGGTCGCCATGGGCGATGTGAACCCGGGCGCCTATAGCGAAGCGCTGATCCGGCGCGAGGGCGAAGTGCTCCTTCTGCCGGCGCTCTCTGCGGGCGGCTATGACGCGATGGTGGAGACTGCGGCGTTCGCGACGGGCGCAATGTCGGCTGCGGTGCAGACCGGCGCGCGCAACCAAACCGGAGACGAGCAGGTGGAGCACAGCGCCACGCTCACGGTGCGCGCCGATGGCGCCGAGCGGGCGTACGATGGCGTGTGGACTTGCGGGCCGTAAGGCTTAAATCCGCCCGGTGAGTTCGTGGCCTTCGCCGCCGGTGATGGTCACGGGCACGATGGCGCCTTGCTCGATCTCGGCTTCGGTTTGCACCAGCACAACGCCGTCGATCTCCGGCGCGTCGGCCTTGGTGCGGAAGGCGTAGGCTTCGGCATCTTCATCCCAGCCGTCGCAGATGGCGTCCATTGTTTTGCCGATCATGGACTGGCCGCGCGCGTGGGCGAGGGCGGTTTGCACTTCCATGAAGCGGTCGTAGCGCTCGTCCACCTCGTCCTGATCGACGTGATCGGCCAGCTCGCGCGAGGGCGCGCCGTCGACGTTTTCGTATTTGAAGCAGCCGGCGCGATCGATCTCCGCTTCTTCGATGAAATCGAGCAGGGTTTCGAAATCCTCCTCCGTCTCGCCCGGAAAACCGACGATGAAGGAGGAGCGGATGGTGAGATCGGGGCAGATCGCGCGCCATTTGGCGATGCGATCGAGCACTTTGTCTTGGTTCGCGGGGCGCTTCATCGCGCGCAGCACGCGCGGGCTGGCGTGCTGGAAGGGGATGTCGAGATAAGGCAGCACTTTGCCTTCGGCCATCAGGCCAACGACTTCATCCACGTGCGGGTACGGGTAAACGTAGTGCAGCCGCACCCAGGCGCCGAGTTCGCCAAGCTCTTTGCAGAGGTCATAGAATTTCGCGCGGACCTGGCGATCCTTCCACTTGCTCTCGGAATATTTCACATCGATTCCGTAGGCTGATGTGTCCTGCGAAATCACCAGCAGCTCTTTCACGCCGGCTTTCACGAGGCTCTCGGCCTCTTTCAGCACCGCGTTCGCCGGGCGCGAAACCAGATCGCCGCGAATGCTGGGGATGATGCAGAAGGAGCAGCGATTGTTGCAGCCTT
>DAOMPU010000277.1:0-529 GCA_035444925.1 Terricaulis sp.
CATCGATGCGCGTTTCCCAGATCATGTGCGGATCGCGCCCCGCGCGCAGCAGCGCTTCGCGATTGTCTGACGCGGTGATGCGGCGCGTCACGTTGCGCGGGGCCGAAACGGCGCGCCAAGGAAACGTGTGCGCGCCCACCCAAAGCGTCAGCGCGTAAGGCGCCGGCAGCGTGGACCAGCCCCACACCGCGGGCGCGACGAGGATCAGCCGATCCGCGCCAAGGCCCGCAGCGTCGCCGGCCGCGGCGATCGCGGTGGCCGCGCCCATGGAATCGCCGATCACCGCGATCACGGCGCCCGGATGGCGCCGGCGCGCCACGGCCACGGCGGCGCGCGCATCCTCGATCATCGCCAGCTCACCGCCCCATACTCCGCGCTGGGGCGAGCGCCCAAAGCCGCGCGCGTCATACGCGTAGGTCGCCACCCCGCGCTCGGCGAACCAAGGGCCGGAATAGAAGAACGTTCCCGCGTAATCGTTCATGCCGTGCAGGCCGATCAGCACCGCCCACGGCTCCTCCGCCGGCTGCCA
>DAOMPU010000277.1:539-3868 GCA_035444925.1 Terricaulis sp.
GCGCCATCGAATGAGACGAAGCGCTCAGCCGCCACATCGAAGTGCGGGCCGCCAAAGCCATTGATCGGCGCGCCGATCTGCTGCTGCGTAGGCAGGCATGCGGCGAGCAGGCTCAGCGCAACGCCGATGAAACCCGCGCGCGCAAATCGGGCAAAAGCTCTTCCTCGAACCAAGGATTGCGTTTGAGCCATGCGCTATTCCGCCACGATGGATGGGGCAAAGGCATGACGCTGGGCGGATAATCGCGCCACGCGCGCACGGTCTCTCCCAGCGTCGGCTTCGCCGCCGCGCCCAGGTGATAACGCTGCGCGTAGCTCCCGACCAAGAGGGTCAGGCGCACATTCTTCAGCAACGGCAACAATTTTCCGCGCCAAAGCGGCGCGCATTCGCGGCGCGGCGGCAGATCGGCGCCTTTCACCGTGCCGGGATAGCAAAAGCCCATCGCCGCCACCGCGATCTTGGTTCTGTCATAGAAGGCCGCGCGCTCCATCTGCAGCCATTGGCGCAAGCGATCGCCCGAGGGATCGTCCCAGGGCACGCCGCTTTCATGCACGCGCCGCCCCGGCGCTTGGCCTGCGATCAGAATGCGCGCGCGCGAATCCACCCACACCACGGGCCGCGGCGCGTGCGGCAGTTCGCACGCCCGGCACGCACGGATTTCCGCGACCAGCGCATCCAACGCCTTAGGCATGCCACACATTATCCACAGCCGCGCCGATCACGCGGCGCTGCGGCCACACATAGGCGCGCATCGGGAAAAAATCGCGCGCGACGCTTGGCATGCGGTCCCCCGTTGCTACAGGTTCGCGCCAATGCATCACACACCGCTTATCGCCACCATCGCCGCCGGTTTTGTTTTCGCCTTCATTCTGGGCATGATCGCCAATCGGCTCAAACTTTCACCGATTGTTGGATACCTGCTCGCCGGCGTCATCGTCGGCCCCTACACGCCCGGTTTCGTCGCGGACGCGCACCTCGCCGCCGAATTGGCGGAGATGGGCGTCATTCTGCTCATGTTCGGCGTGGGGCTGCACTTCTCGTACAAGGATTTGTTCGCGGTGCGGAACATCGCCGTGCCGGGCGCCGTCGCGCAGATCACGGCGGCGACGCTGCTAGGCATGGGGCTGGCGCATCTGCTTGGCTGGTCGCTGGCGGCGGGGCTTGTGTTCGGGCTTGCGCTCTCGGTGGCTTCCACCGTCGTTCTGCTGCGTTCGCTGGAGGAGCGCCAGCTGGTCGATACGCGTAGCGGCCACGTCGCCATTGGCTGGCTGATCGTGGAAGATTTGGCGATGATCTTCGCCCTGGTGCTGCTGCCCGTGGTGGCGCAGATCACGCCCAGCGCCAATGGCGAAGCGGCCGCAGGCGTCAGCGCCATGGAGTTGCTGGGTTCGCTGGGGCTCACGCTTGGCAAGGTGGCCGCGTTCGTGGGCATCGTGTTCATCGTCGGCCGGCGCGTGGTCCCGTGGTGCCTCGCCCGCGTGGCTGGCACGGGCTCGCGCGAGCTCTTTACGCTCTCGGTTTTGGCGATCGGCATTGGCATCGCCTATGGCGCGGCCACTTATTTCGACGTCTCGTTTGCGCTCGGCGCCTTCTTCGCGGGCATGATCTTGAAAGAGAGCGAGCTTTCTCACCAGGCGGCCGACAATACGCTGCCGCTGCGCGATGCGTTCGCGGTGCTGTTTTTCGTGTCGGTGGGCATGTTGTTCAACCCAATGGTGATCGTGGAGCAACCGCTTTCGGTGTTCGCCACAGTGTTCATCATCGTCGTGGGCAAATCGCTGGCGGCGTTCTTCATCGTGCGCGCATTCGGGTATCCGACCGACACCGCCCTGCTGATTTCCGCGAGCCTCGCGCAGATCGGGGAATTCTCCTTCATCCTGATGACGCTGGGGCTGCAGCTCGCTCTCATCCCGCAGGCGGCGCAGGATCTGGTGCTGGCGGGCGCGATTATCTCGATCACGCTCAACCCCGCTATCTTCATCGTCGCGGACCGTTTGCGCGCCAAGCGCTTGAAGCGCGAGGAAACCGAGGCGGAAACAGCGCCCGCAGCCCCCGCCGCGCCGATCAGCCCGCAGCCCGCCGCGCTTGAGCCCGATGAGCCGCGCCGCGTGGCCGAGAAGGATCACGTGATCGTCGTCGGCTATGGGCGCGTGGGCCGGCGCGTGGCCGATAGCTTGGCCGAACAAGCCGTGGCGCACGTGGTGATCGAAAGCGATCTCGCACGCGTGGATTCGCTGCGCGAAGCGGGCCGCAGCGCCATTCTGGGTAACGGGGTGCGCGACGAAGTGCTGAAGCTGGCCGGCATCGCCGATGCGCGCATGCTGATCGTGGCGGTGCCGAACGGGCTGGAAGCGGGCGAAGTGGTGGCGCATGCGCGCAAGCTGAAGCCGGGCGTCCGCATCGTGGCGCGCGCGCATCTGGACGAAGAGGTCGAGCATCTGAAATCGCACGGCGCGGATCGGGTGATTATGGGCGAGCGCGAAATCGCCCGCCAGATGCTGGCGGATTTGGACGCGAACGCCGCGCCGGCGTAACCGGCGGCGGTTATCCGTTGACGCGATAGCGCAGCCGCACGGCCGGAATGACGCCGACATCGATCTCCATGTGCGCGCATTCAAAGCCCGGCACCTTGATCTGGCGGTGCGCCTCGCCTGCGCGGCGCAGCACGCTGAGCATCGAGGCGCCAATCCTGTTTTCCTTCAGCGCTTCGCGCGCGGCGGCGATGTCTTCATCGCTGGCCGGCTGCGGCATGAAATGCGCGATGATTTTTGGCGTGAGCCCCAGCTCTACCTCGAACTCGCGCAGGTCATAGCCGGCGCGCTTCAGATGCGGCAGCGCGGCGACGAACGCCGCCATGGTCTGATCCAGCTTCTCGGCGCCGAAGGCTTTGAGTTCGGCCAATTTCTCGCCCGGCAGCGCCGCAATGCCGCGCGCGTGCTCCATCAATGTTTTTGCGGGCGGGGGCTTTTCCTCTTGCGCCATCGCGCTACCCGCCCCGCTTCATCATCTCGCGCGCGATGATGACGCGCTGGATTTCAGACGTGCCTTCGTAGAGGCGAAAGATGCGCACGTCGCGGTAGAAGCGCTCGATGCCGAAATCGGCCACATAGCCCGCGCCGCCGAAAATCTGCACCGCGCGATCGGCCACGCGGCCGACCATTTCAGAGCAAAACAGCTTCGCCGCCGCCGACTCCATCACCACGTCCTCGCCGCGATCGCGCTTGCGCGCGGCTTCCAGCACCATGGCGCGCCCGGCGTTCGCCTCGGCGCGGCAATCGGCCAGCATGGCCTGGATCATCTGGAAGCTGGCGATCGGCTGGCCGAATTGC
>DAOMPU010000278.1:0-3853 GCA_035444925.1 Terricaulis sp.
TATCCGTAAGCCGGGCACCAACAAGAAACGCCGCGCTTCATCGCTGAAGCGCGGCGCTTTCGTGTGATTTGGTCGGGGCGGCGGGATTCGAACTCGCGACCCTTAGCTCCCAAAGCTAATGCTCTACCAGGCTGAGCTACACCCCGACTTAGGCGCCCCCATGCCATGCGCGGGGCCGCGCTTCAATTGCTATCGCACGATCCTTGGGTGCTGAACCTGATCCCCCGCGGCGATGCCCATTTCCCGCGCCAGCCCGCCATTGATCTCCAGCACCGCGATCGCCGGGCCTGTGGAGCGCACGGCCGTATCGGTATAGGGCACGGCGCGCTCGGCGATGTTCACGATGCGCCCGTCGGCGCCGATGAAAATGAGATCGAGCGAAAGGTGCGTGTTGCGCATCCAGAAGCTCTGCGGACCCGGCTCATCGAACAAAAACAGCATGCCGTGCTCGCGCGCCATTTCGCGCCGGAACATGAGGCCGCGCGCGCGCTCTTCATCGTTATCGGCGATCTCGGCGTAGAAATTCACCGCGCCTTGGGCGGTCTGCACCGTCACCAACTCGCGGTGGGCGCCCTCCACCGTCGATACCGGCGCCGAAGCGCCCGGCGCGGGATTGGACGGCGCCGGCTGCGCGCAGGCCCCTGCCAGCGCCACCAGCGCCAACGCCGAAATGAGATGCTTGAGCGCCATTCCTATCCCCTAAATCGCCCGCCCTCCTAACACGAGGATGGCGGCGCAGGTATGGCGGGATTGGCAGGCCCTAGGGGAGTCGAACCCCTCTTTTCAGGTTGAAAACCTGACGTCCTAACCGATAGACGAAGGGCCCACGCAACCGCCCGCGACGCGGGAAGGGCTGCGATATAGAGGCGCGCGCCGGGGCTGGCAAGCCGCCTTAAGCGCCGTAGGCGCCCTTAACCGGCCCCGCCGCCGCGCCCGCTTCGCCCAGCGCCGCCTCCAGATCGCGCAGGTAGCGTTTGCCGGCCTCCAGATGCACCGGCGTCAGCATCAGGTGCAGCGCTTTGGGCTCCAGCAGCGCGCCGGTGATCCAGCCCTTCTGGTGCAGTTTGCCCAAAAGGTGAAACGCATCCGCCTCCGGGTGATTGAAGGCCAGAATGCCAAGCTGCGGCGCGCCCATCACCTCAAAGCCCAGCGCCTTCACCCCGGCCTCCACCGCCGCGCGCGCCTGTGTGACCATGCCCTGCTTGGCTCTGTAGCCCTCGACGCCGAGGAAGTTCATCACCGCCCACGCCGCCGCGATCGCCCCGCCGGGGCGCGTGCCAGCCAGCGTCGGCGTGATCATGCGCCCGAGCGGCCATGGCCCCGTGTCAAACGGCATGTGGGTCTTCAGCGCCTCGGTGCGGAAAAACACGGTGGAGGCGCCCTTGGAGGCGTAGCCATATTTGTGCAGATCGCCGGACATCGAGGAAACGCCGGCCACGCTGAAATCGAACGCCGGCAGCGCCGCGCCGTTCATGCGCACGAACGGGGCGAGATACCCGCCCACGCACGCATCCACGTGCAGCCAGGCATGCTTGCGCGCCGCCAGCGCACCCAGCGCCTCGATTGGGTCAATCAGCCCGAACGGAAAACACGGCGCCGAGCCCACGATCATGATCGTGTGTTCGTCCATCGCCGCTTCGATCGCCGCCGGATCGGCGAGGTAATCTTTCAGCGGCGTGCGGCGCACTTCGATGTCCATCAGCATCGCGCCCTTATCGAACGCGGGATGCGCCGAATACGGGATGACGACGTTGAACGGCTCCGCCTTTCCTTGTTCACGCGCAAAATCACGTGCGGCCTTCATGGCCATCACGATCGAGTCCGTGCCCCCGCTCGTCATCGCGCCGGCCGCGCCTTCGGGCGCGTTGAGCAGCGAAAGGCCGAACTCGACCACTTCACGCTCCATTTGCGCCAAGCTTGGAAACGCCGCGGGCCCAAGCCCGTTCTCTTCCGAGAACATGGCGTACGCGGCCTTCTTCACCGCGCCGACATCGTCGCCCGCGTTGAACACGTAAATCGCCGCGCGGCCCTCGCGCCAGTTCACGTCATGGGCGCCGCGCGCCTTCAATTGTTGCTCAAGTTCGGGCCAAGCTTGGCCCTTTTCTGGGAGGGAAAGTCTGCTCATCGGCGCACGCTGGCACGGCGTCCGAGCGCGGACAACCTAGTTCGCGGCTGCGAGGTCAACGATTTCAGCTTCGGCGCTGACGCGGCCGTTGAACTCGTTGCGCTTGATGCGTACGGCGGCGTGGAAAGTTCCCTCGCGCTTCAGCAGCGCCTCGCCGATCGGGCTTTTCATGGCGCGGAAGGCGATGCCGCTAATGCGCGCGCCGCGCGCATCCTCCAGCGTGAAGCGCACGTGCTCCTCTTTCACCAGCTTGGAAAAGCTCACATGCACGTCCGGCAGCGCAAACACCGGATCGGGGTGGCCTTGCCCATAAGGCCCGATCCGATCGAGCGCATCGATCAGCGGCAAATCCAGCGCGCCAACGCCGCCCGTCGCGTCAATCGTCAGCGCACGCGCCATGCCTTCGGCGGCCGCGATCTCGCCCGCGAGCGTTTCCGAGAGAAAATCTTTCAGCGCCTCGACGCGATCCCACTCCACCGTGAGCCCCGCCGCCGCCGCGTGGCCCCCGCCATTAATCAGCAGCCCCGCCTGCTTGGCCGCCGCCACCGCCGCGCCGAGATTGACGCCAGGCGTTGAGCGCCCCGAACCTTTCGCCGGCTCATGCTCGGTGACGCCGCCAAGCACGATCGTCGGCTTCAGCAGCCGATCCTTCAGCCGCCCGGCCGCAATGCCAATCACCCCCGGGTGCCAGCGATGGCTGCCCACGATCACCACCGCGCGCTTCTCGGCTTCCTCAAGCGCGGCGGTTTCCGCTTCGGCCAGCATCTCCGCTTCGCGCGCGCGCCGCTCCTGGTTCAGCGCCTCGAGCGTCGCCGCCAGTTCATGCGCTTCTTCAGGATCTTCGGTGGAGAGAAGGCGCGTCGCCAGCGACGCATCGCCCACGCGCCCGCCGGCATTGATGCGCGGGCCGAGGATAAAGCCGAAATCGTAAACGCTCGCCGAGCCCTTGCGCCCTGCGTTTTCCGCCAGCGCCGCGAGGCCGATATTTTTGCCGTTGCGCAGCACTTTGAGCCCTTGGGCCACGATCGCGCGGTTGAAGCCCAAAAGCGGCGCCACATCGCACACCGTGCCGATGGCCGCGAGATCAAGCATTTCTTTCAGATCGGGCAGATCGTTCACGCCGCGCCGACGCGCCTCGCGGTTCACCGCCGCCATCGCCACCAGCACCACGCCCGCGGCCGTGAGCGTTCCCTGCCCGGACGTGTCGTCCATGCGATTGGGATTGACCACAGCGAGCGCCTTGGGCGGCTCGTGCGCCATCAAATGATGGTCAAGCACGATCACATCGACGCCCAGTTCAGCCGCCGCGTTCAGCGGCCCCTCCGCCGCCGCGCCGCAATCGACAGTGATGACAAGCTCAACACCCTCGGCCTTCAGACGCTCAAACGCCTGCACGGAGGGGCCGTAGCCCTCCTTCATGCGATCGGGCACGTAGATTTTCAGATGCCGCCCGCGCGCCCGAAAATAGCGCACCAGCTGCGCGCCGGAGGAGCCGCCATCGACATCGTAATCAGCCAGCACCGCGCATGAGCGCCCGCTCTGGATCGCGTCCTCGATCACCCGCGCGGCCTCATCCATGTCCTTGAACGAGGATGGATCGGGGAAGAGCGCCTTGAGCGTCGGCTCCAAAAAATTTGGCGCCTCCTCCATGCTGATCCCGCGCGCCGCCAGGAGGCGCGCCGCAATCTCAGGCAGCGCGAATTTCCGCCGCAGCCCTTCCACCAGCGC
>DAOMPU010000279.1:0-3814 GCA_035444925.1 Terricaulis sp.
TCATCGACGACGTGCTGCTCTACGCCGAAGGCGAGCGCGATTTCGATAAATACCGGGTCGATCCCAGCAAGGATCTGATGCCGGACTTTTTCGTGCCGGAAGACACGCCTCTGCCGCCGGGCGTCAGCATGAAAGCAAAGGCGTGAGCGCCGCCGCCGCAATGCGCGCTTTCATGCTTGCGGGCGCGCTAGCCCTTGCGTCCTGTGCAACACCCAACGCGGCGACGAAAACCACCGCGCTCACCGCCGAGGCCGCACCCGTTTCCGCCAGCATTGCGCGCGAGCTCGACGCCGCCAACAGCGCGTTCTCGGCCGCTTGGGTCGCCGGCGATGTGGATGCGCTGCTCGACGCCTACACGGCGGACGCGATCGTGCATCCGCCAGCCGGCGGCGTGCTCACCTCGCGCGAGGCGATCCGCCCGGTCTGGGCGCCGATCGCGGATTGGCAGCGCGCTGGCCATCGGCTCGAGCCCACCTTGCGCCGCACGCTCGCTTCCGGCGAAGTGCTGGAGATGGGCCGATGGCACTCAAGCCGCACGGTGCAGGGCCAATCGCCTTGGCTCAGCGGCTGCTACACCGTAATCTGGCGGCGCGAGGGCCGCCACTGGCGCATGGCGTACGACAGCTGGACCGCTGCGAACGACGCAAGCTTCGCCTGCCGCCCCCGTTAGCGCGCCCGCGCGGCCGCCACCTCCTGCGGCGTCAGCGCGATCGTGCTCATGTCCATCTTGGCCGAGCCTTCCACGATCTCGCGCGAGTGCGAGAGATAGATCAAAGTGGAATTTTCCAGATCGACGATGCGCCGGATGGCGACGTTCTTGAAAAAGAGGCTCTGGCGCTGCGAGAAAATCTCTTCGCCCGAGCGGCGCAGCTCCACGCCCGCCAGATCGATCGCCCCAATGCGCGCGCACGAGACGGCGGAGTTGGACGGGTTCTCGAACCAATTGCCCTGGCGCAAGCGGTCCAGCACCGAGCGGTCGAAATAGGCGAAGTGGCACGCCACGCCCGGAATATCCGGGTCGCGCAGCGCCTCCACCATGACTTCGTTGCCTAGGAGATCGTTGGAAAACTCGCCCACGTTGCCCTCGCGGTCGCCGCAGGCGGCGAGGGTGAAGAGGGCGCATGCGGCCAGCATCAAGCGTTTGAACATCGGGCGTCTCCAGTACCGGCGCGAGAAACATGCCGCAGCGGCGTTTTGTTCCGCAAGCGATTGTCGGCCCAGCCTGTCGGATCGGCGGCTTTTGTATCGTCTTTAGGAGAGAAGGGCGCGACCAGCGCCCCTAGCGTAATCGGGCGCGCGCGCTTATGTGCGGCCCTTCCGGGGAAAGCGGCGAGTCTCAAGTGCAGCCCATCATCACCATCAAAGATGTGAGCAAAATCTATAAGGGCGGCTTGGAGGCGCTAAAGCCCACCAGCCTCGACATCATGCGCGGCGAAATCTTCGCGCTGCTCGGCCCCAATGGCGCGGGCAAATCCACTTTGATCAACATCATTTGCGGCATCGTCACCCCCTCGGGCGGAACGATCGTGGCTGACGGGCACGATATTCAGAAGGATTATAAGCCCGCCCGCAAAAAAATCGGCCTCGTCCCGCAAGAGCTGCACACTGACGCGTTCGAGCGCGTGATCGATACGGTGAGCTTTTCGCGCGGGCTGTTCGGCTTTGCGCCCAGCCCCGCGCACATCGAAAAAGTGCTGCGCGATCTCTCGCTCTGGGAAAAGCGCAACGAAAAAATCATGGCGCTTTCAGGCGGCATGAAGCGCCGCGTGATGATCGCCAAGGCGCTCTCCCATGAGCCGAACATCCTCTTCCTCGATGAGCCCACCGCCGGCGTCGATGTCGAGCTGCGCCAGGATATGTGGGAAATGGTGCGCCAGCTGCGCGCGCAGGGCGTCACCATCATCCTCACCACGCATTACATCGAAGAAGCCGAGGAGATGGCCGATCGCGTCGGCGTCATCAACAAGGGCGAGCTGATCCTGGTGGAGGAGAAGGCGGCGCTGATGCGCAAGCTCGGCAAAAAACAGCTGACGCTTGATCTGCCGGCGCCGCTGGCCGCCGTGCCAGATGGGCTGAACGGCTATAAGCTCGACCTCGCCAACGATGGGCGCCAGCTGGTTTACAGCTTCGACGCCCAGGCCGACGACACCGGCATTCCGGCGCTGCTCAAGCGCCTCGCCGAACTCGGCATCGATTTCAAAGACCTCCACACCGAGCAATCCTCGCTCGAAGACATCTTCGTCTCGCTGGTGAAGCGCACATGAATTTCCACGCCGTTCAAGCGATCTACCGTTTCGAGATGGGCCGCTGGTTTCGCACCATCGGGCAGAGCCTGTTTTCGCCGGTGCTTTCCACCTCGCTTTATTTCATCGTGTTCGGCTCGGCCATCGGCTCGCGCATGGTCGATATCGGCGGCGTGAGCTACGGCGCCTACATCGTGCCGGGCCTGATGATGCTGACGATCCTGCTCGAAAGCGTCTCCAACGCCTCGTTCGGCATTTACATGCCGCGCTGGGCCGGCACGATTTACGAGCTGCTCTCCGCGCCGGTCGCGCCGATCGAGGCCGTGATGGGCTATGTGGGGGCGGCGGCCACCAAATCCGTGATCATCGGCCTCGTCATCCTCGCCACCGCGCGCCTGTTCGTGGATTACGAGATCGCGCATCCGATTCTGGCGTTCTTGTTTCTCGTGCTGATCGCGGTGTCGTTCTGCCTGTTCGGCTTTCTGCTCGGGCTTTTGGCGGATGGGTTTGAGCGGCTGCAGATCGTGCCGATGCTGGTGCTGACGCCGCTCACCTTCCTCGGCGGCACGTTCTATTCGATCGACATGCTGCCGGAATTCTGGCGCAACGTGACGCTGTTTAATCCGATCGTCTATCTCATCAGCGGCTTCCGCTGGTGCTTCTACGGCGAGGCGGCGGCGGATGTGTCCATCGGCGTCAGCCTCACAGCGGTGGCGATCTTCCTGCTGCTGTGCCTCTCCGCCGTCTATTGGATTTTCAAGACGGGCTATCGGCTGAAGAATTAGCGCGCATGCCTAACGCGCATTGACCACTTTTTTGCCTCTCGCGCGCGGATCAAACCTGCGTGCCGCGTCGTTATCCACAGGCGACGACGAGGCAGATCATGGGACACAGCACAGATTGGTCGGTGCGCAGCCGCGCGCTGGAGGCGCAATTCCCGCTTCGCGGCGCGGCCTGCTTGGCCGAGCCGGATGAGGAAGAACGCAGGCGCATCGCCCAGGCGCTGCGCCGCATGGGTTACAATGTGCACGAAACCGGCAGCGGCGCGGCCGCCAGTTTCATCGCCGCGCAGGTGCGCATCGAGCTGATGGCGATCAGCCTGATGCTGCGCGATGCGCGCGCGCTCACCTTGATCCGCCAGCTGCGCCGCGCCCACCCGGATTTGCGCATCATCGCGTTCACGCCGGCGCGCTTGGCCGTGCCGGCGGCGTTTGAGCTGGCGCGGGTCGCCGGGGCCGATGCGGCGCTTGAGGCGCCGGTTTCCAGCTCGGCGCTGGCGCGCGCCATCGCGGAAACGCGCCGCGTTGCGCGCATGGAGGCGCGCGCATAGGGCTAGCGATAGATCGGCGCGCCGCCGGAAACGTCAGGATGGCGGCCCATCAAAGCGTCGTGGCACGTGTTGCACACAAAGCCCGCCTCGGCGCCATCGTGCGTGCCGCGATGCACGTGATCGCGCACGCTCGGCCCAAAGCCCATGCGCGCGCGCACCGCCGCCAGATCGAAGCAGCACGCGAAATAGACCCACTCGCGGCAATTCTGGCTCCAAGCCTGCCCGCGATAGGTCTCCTCGA
>DAOMPU010000280.1:0-3808 GCA_035444925.1 Terricaulis sp.
GGGCATCCAGTTCCGCCTGCTCAACCGCACCAAAGGCCCCGCCGTGCGCGGGCCTCGGGCGCAGGCGGACCGCAAGCTCTATCGCCAGGCCATGCAGGCCGCGCTGGCGGCGCAGCCGAACCTGACCATCGAGGCTGGCGCGGTGGAGGACTTGATCCTTGCAGACGGCGCCGTTGCGGGCGTCACCACCGCTGACGGGTGCAGCTATGCCGCGCCGCGCGTGGTGCTCACCACCGGCACCTTCCTGAAGGGCCTCATCCATATCGGCGACAAACGCATCCCGGCCGGCCGCCATGGCGAGGCGCCGGCGATTGGGCTCTCGGATCGCTTGTATGGCGCGGGGTTCGCCATGGGCCGGCTCAAGACCGGCACGCCGGCGCGGCTGCAATCCTCCTCGATCGATTGGGCTTCGCTGGAGAAGCAATACGCCGATGAGGAGCCGAGCCCGTTCTCGTTCCTGACCGCGCGCATCACCAACCCGCAGGTGGCCTGCGGCGTGACCTACACGAACGCCGAGACGCATCGGATCATCGAGCAATCGCTTTCCAAGTCCGCCGTCTATTCCGGCGCGATCCAGGGGCGGGGGCCGCGCTATTGCCCCTCGATCGAGGACAAGGTTGTCCGCTTCGCGGATAAATCCGCGCACCAGGTTTTCCTCGAACCCGAAGGCTTGGACGACGACACGGTCTATCCGAACGGCATCAGCACCTCGCTGCCGGAGGACGTGCAGGAGCACTTCATCCGCACCATCCCAGGGCTTGAGCGCGTCGTCATCAAACGCCACGCCTATGCGATCGAGTACGATTACGTTGACCCGCGCGAGCTGCTGCCGACGCTCGAAACCAAGCGCGTGCGCGGGCTTTATCTGGCGGGCCAGATCAATGGCACCACGGGCTATGAGGAAGCCGCCGCGCAGGGGCTGATCGCGGGCCTCAACGCCGCGCGCGCGGCGGGCGATGGCGCGCCTTTCGAGATCACGCGCGCCGAAGGCTATATCGGCGTGATGATCGATGATCTCGTGACGCGCGGCGTCACCGAGCCCTATCGCATGTTCACCTCGCGGGCGGAGTATCGGCTCTCGCTGCGCGCCGATAATGCCGATCAAAGGCTGACCCCGAAGGGGATTGCGCTTGGCTGCGTGGGCGCGGAGCGCGCGCACGTTTTCGCCGATAAAATGCGGGAAATCGAAGCGGCGCGTGCTTTGGCGAAAACGCTGCAGATGACGCCGGCGCAAGCGCAGGCGCAGGGCTTGAGCGTCAATCAGGACGGCGCGCGGCGCGATGCGCTGCAGCTGCTCGCATATCCCTCGATCAGCTTCGATCAGCTCGCCGCGATCTGGCCGGAGCTGGACGCGCTCTCCAAGCAAGTGCGCGAGCAGCTTGAGATTGATGCGATGTACGCCGGCTATCTGGAGCGCCAGGCGCTCGACGTCGAAGCGTTCAAGCGCGACGAGGATTTGCGGCTTTCGCCTGATCTGGATTACGGCGCTGTCGGCGGGCTTTCCATCGAGGTGCGCGAGAAGCTGCGCGCCGCGCGTCCCGTCACGCTCGGCCAGGCCTCGCGCATCGAGGGCGTGACGCCCGGCGCGCTGACGGCGCTGCTGGCGCATGTGAAGCGCGAGCAGAGGAAGCGGGCTTGATGCGCGACACGCTGTTTCTAATCCGCGCCCCGTTCGAGGATTTGGGCGCCAAATGGTTCTGCCATGATTGCGCGGCGATGGAGGGGGCGCTGCTGGCCAACCCGCAATGGGGCCGGGCCATCGACGTGCGCCGCCTGCCATTCCCCAAGCCGCGGCACGAGATCATCGCGCTGATCGGGGAGGCGAACCAATCCATGCCGGTGCTGGTGATCGCAGACGCGGACAAGGCGCCGATCCAAGCGGACCGGACGCCCGAGGGGCGGGCGTTTCTGGCCAAGCCCAAGGAGATCGCCCGATACCTCGCCGCCGCGCATGGCGGGGCGGGGCCGCATCCGTGAGCTACGGCCCTGACGAGTTCCAGCGCGATCTGGGCTTCCCCGTTTCGCGTGAAACAATCGCCCGGATGGCGACCCACCTTCGCCTGCTGGGCGAATGGTCGGAGCGGATGAACCTGGTCGGCCCGCGCGAGATCGAGGCCTTTTGGCAACGGCACGCCCTGGATAGCGCCCAGCTGGTTGCACTCGCCCCTGAGGCGAAAAGCTGGGTGGATTTGGGTTCCGGCGCCGGCTTCCCCGGGCTGGTGATCGCCGCTTTCCTGGCTGAACGGCCAGGGGCGGACATCCACCTGGTTGAATCCACCGGGAAAAAAGCCGCCTTCCTGCGTGCGGTAGCCGAGGAAGCGGGCTTGCCAGTGACGGTATTCAACGAACGGATCGAAGCCTTCGGGGCCGGGCGAGGCGCCTATGAAGTGGTTACCGCCCGTGCGTTGGCTCCCTTGCCGCGACTCATGGCCTATGCGAAGCCGATTCTGGATCGCGGCGCGATCGGGCTCTTCCATAAAGGCGCTGATTTGGACGCCGAGCTGGCCGCCGCGAACGACGCTCTTAAAGGTGGGGCGTTTCGGGCAGACGTGCTGGAGAGCTTGAGCGATCCGCGCGGCCGCATTTTGCGCATCACAAAGGCCGCCTGATCCTCCTCGCCTCCTGAACAGGAGTGGGACGACATGCGTGTTCTGGCGATCGCCAACCAGAAGGGCGGGGTGGGCAAAACGACCACCGCGATCAATCTCGGCACCGCTTTGGCGGCCGCCGATAAGCGCGTGCTGATCTTCGATACCGACCCGCAGGGCAACGCCTCCACCGGCATCGACATCCACCCCGAGGATCGCACCGTCACGTCGTATGACGTGCTGGTGGCGCATCATCCCTTGTCGAAAGCGGTGATGCCAACGAAGGTGCCCAATCTTTTCATCACGCCCGGCGATGCGCGGCTTTCCGGCGTGGAAGGCGAATTGATGGGCGAAGCGCAGCCGCAGTTTTTTCTGCGCCATGCGATTGAGCAATTCCGCAAGGAAAGCTCGCTCGGCATCGATTACATGCTGATCGATTGCCCGCCTTCGCTCAACATTCTCACCGTGAATGCGCTGACGGCGAGCGATGGCATTTTGGTGCCGCTGCAAACGGAATACTTCGCGCTGGAAGGCTTGGCGCAGCTGTTGGCGACCGTGAATGCGGTGAAGGTGAACCTCAATCCCGCGCTCGAAATTCAAGGCGTGGTGCTGACCATGTACGACAAGCGCACCACGCTTTCCGATCAGGTGGCGCAAGAGGTGAGGGCGCACTTCCCAGATAAAGTCTATGAGACGGTGATCCCGCGCAATGTGCGCATCAGCGAGGCGCCGAGCCACGGGCTGCCTGCAATCATCTACGATCAGAACGCCGCCGGCAGCAAAGCCTACATCAAGCTTGCGAAAGAGATGATCGAACGCGAGCGTTTGTTGAACGCGGCGTGAACCAAACCGGGAAATTTTTACCGGTGGGTAAGACCTGCCTAGCAAACACTTAAGCATAGCGAATCGGGTCGGTACGGAGACGAGGGCCATGAGCGAGTTGAGACCACGGGGATTGGGGCGCGGGCTCTCGGCGTTGCTGGGCGAGCCTGTCCGCACCGAACCGCCCAAGCCCGCCAACACCTGGACGCAGCCTCAGCCGCAAACGCCGCCCGCGCCGCAGGCCGAAGCGCCCCGCCCGGCGCCCGCGCCGGTGGAGCCGCCGCGCAATGTGTTCG
Source organism: Terricaulis sp. (assembly GCA_035444925.1). Lineage (GTDB taxonomy): Bacteria > Pseudomonadota > Alphaproteobacteria > Caulobacterales > Aquidulcibacteraceae > Vitreimonas. The sequence continues at coordinate 3,707 of DAOMPU010000280.1, forward strand.
AACTGCCGGTGGCGAACCATCAGCCGCCGCAACAGCCGCCCGCCGCGCCTGCGCCGCAACCCGCGCCGGCTGCGCCCGCCGCGCCGCCGCAGGCGGCTGCTG